>NZ_LFVW01001058.1:0-2159 GCF_001182915.1 Kitasatospora sp. MY 5-36 | reverse complement strand
GACCGGCCCGGGTCGGGGTCTGCTCCCGTCGGCGCCGCCGGTCGGGGGCGTGGCCGCCGCGGGAGGGTGCTGCTGGGGGCGCGGCGCGGGGCCGCGCGGGGGGCCGTCTCTCGGGGCCGGGTGGCGCCGAACGTCGTCGGCGCCGTACGTCTACGAGGCACACGTACGAGGGACACGTACTGCGTATACGAGTCTGCTCGCCTCGTCGCAGCAGGTCAAGGGGCCCGGAGCGGCACGGGCGGCACGGGCGGCACGGGGCGCCGACTCAGACCCGGGCGCCGAGCATCCGCAGGACCAGCTCCCCGTAGCGGCGCCCGAGCTCCTCCGGCGCCTCGGAGGAGTTGTCGGTGTACCAGCGGGAGACGTCGATGCCCAGCGAGGTGACCGCGCGGGCCGCCGTCCGCACCTCCGCCACCTGGAACTCCCCCGCCGCCACGCCCGCCTCGATCAGCGCGCTGACCTCGCGCTCGATGTCCAGCCGCAGCGCCGCGACCACCGCGTAGGCGTCCTCGGGCAGCGCGTGCAGCTCGTAGTTGACCACCCGGCCGACCGTCCGGGCCCGGGCGTGCCAGGCGGTGAACTGCTCGACCAGCTCCCGCATCCGCTCGGCCGGTCCGCCCCCGCCGGCCACCGCGCCCCGGACCAGGGTCAGCGTGGCCGCGTGCCCGGCCCGGCTGATCTCGGCCAGCAGCGCGGCCTTCGACTGGTAGTGGATGTACAGCGCGGCCGGACTCATCCCCGCCGCCGTGGCGATGTCCCGGGTGGTGGTGGCGTGGAAGCCGCGCTCCGCGAACGACTCGACGGCGGCCTGGAGCAGCCGGTACGCCGCTTCGGGGCGGGCGTCGGCGCCGGGCAGGGTCGGCCAGAGGTCGGCGAGCGGGGTGCTGGTCATGGCGTCATCCTCCCAGAGAAACTCGTACAGGCTTTCGCGCCGGCCACCCCTCGGCCCGACCCCCGACCCGGGCCGGCGTGCGACGGGCAAGCGGTCGGCGGACTGTTGACAGCCTCCCGCACCGACAGCATGCTGAGCAAGCGCTTAGTCAGCTGACAGCAGGGATCCCCCGCACGAAAGGCAGGACGCTCCGTGGTGCACTCCTTCAAGGGCCGGGTGGCCGTCGTCACCGGATCGAGCCGGGGCATCGGCCTCGGCATCGCCCGCGAGCTGGTCGACCGCGGGGCCAGGGTCTGCCTCACCGCCCGCAACCCGGAGCCGCTGGCCGAGGCCGTCCGCGACCTGGGCGGCCCGGAGAACGCGATCGCCGTCGCGGGCAAGGCCGACGACCCGGCGCACCAGGAGGAGACGGTCGCCCGCACCCTGGAGGCCTTCGGCCGGCTGGACCACCTGGTCAACAACACCGGCATCAACCCGGTCTACGGGCCGGTCCTCGACACCGACGAGGCCGCCGCCGCCAAGATCCTCGCCGTCAACGTGCTGGCCCCGCTGGCCTGGACCCGCCGCGCGCACGCCGCGTGGCTGGGCGAGCACGGCGGCTCGGTCGTCAACGTCGCCTCCATCGCGGGCATCCGCTCCTCGCTCGGGATCGGCATGTACGGCGTCAGCAAGGCCGCGCTGATCCGGCTCACCACCGAACTCGCCGCCGAGCTGGGCCCCCAGGGCATCCGGGTCAACGCCGTCGCCCCCGCCGTGGTCAAGACCAGGTTCGCCGAGGCCCTGTACGAGGGCCGCGAGGAGAAGGTCGCCAAGGCCTACCCGCTCGGCCGCCTCGGCGTCCCCGAGGACATCGCCGGCGCCGTCGCCTTCCTGCTCTCCCCCGACGCCGGCTGGATCACCGGCCAGACCCTGGTCGTGGACGGCGGGGTCACCCTGGGCGGCGGCATGTGACCCGGAGGTCACCGCCCCTCGGCGATGACCTCCAGGGCCGGGCGGGGCGCGCGGCCGAGCAGGGCCGCGAGGTCGCCCGGCCCGCCCGGGCCGGCGAGGAAGCCGTGGGCGATCGCCGAGTAGGTGCCCACCACCATCGGCACCTGGAAGTCCCGCGCGTCCGAGGCCGCCACCGCCGCCCGGGCGTCCGTCAGCCGTCCCGGCCGGTACGCGGCGCCGAGGGCCTCGGCCACCTCCGCGCCGCCCACCGCCCGTTCCCCCACCAGCTCGTACGTCCGGCCCGCGTGCCCGGCGGGCGCCAGGGCGACGTTCACCG
>NZ_LFVW01001057.1:0-2166 GCF_001182915.1 Kitasatospora sp. MY 5-36 | reverse complement strand
CCGTCCTGCTCGGCGTCCTGCTGCTGCGCCGGGCGCCGTGGCGCGCCACGGCGGCCGGGCTCGCGGCGCTCGGCCTCGGCGTGCTCGGCGCCGAGCTGCTGTCGGCCTGGCTGCACGCGCGGTTCACCGTCCCGGACAGCGACGTCGGCGGCTCGCTCTGGAAGGGCCTGACCGATCCGGGCACCGCCGTGCAGACCCTCGCCCGGGCGGCCGGTCAGATCTGGTACTTCACCGTCTCCACCTGGGGTGCCGGCGGGCTCGCCGTCGTCGCCTGCCTGTGCGCGGTGTTCGACCGCCGCCGGCCGCCCGCCCTGCGGACCACCGGCGGCGTGCTGGTGGCCCTGCTGTTCGGCACGGCCGTGGCCTCCGCCGCCGCCCTGCCGCTGGACGGCCGGGTCGACGACTGGGTGTACGCCCGGTACACCTCCTACCTCGTCCCGTCGGCCTTCGTCGCGGGCGTCGCGGTGCTCGCGCGGTACGGTCGCCGCGCGCTGGTCCGGACGGCGGCGGTCGCGGCCGGGCTCGTCCTGCTGCTCGCCGGGGTCGTGGCGCTGGCGGCCGGCGAGCGGCTGCGGACGTCGATGTTCATCCCCTGGACCCTGCCCGACGTCTCCTTCCTGGCCGCGGACTGGGGCCGGATCGACCTGCCCCGCACCTGCGCCGCCGTGCTGGTCCTGCTCGGCGCGGCGGTCCTGGTCCGCCACGCCGGGGGCCGCCGGGTGCTCGGGGCGCTCGGCGTCTCGCTGGCGCTGTTCGCCGCCTTCGCCACCACGACGATCACCGCACAGGTCGCCCGGCCGCACGCGGAGGGCCGCGAGGGCCTGGCGACCGGCTTCACCCGCGCCGCCGGGATCACGGCGGACGACAACGTGGTGTTCGCCTGGGACGTCGACTGGTCGCTGCGCGCCGCCCAGACCTTCGAGGTCTACCGGGGGCGGGTCTGGTCCCGCGACCCCCGCTGGCAGCCCGTCCCGGCGGAGGCGAACGTGATGGTCCTCCCGCTGCCCGGGGAGGGGAAGCCGCCGGAGGCGTACTGGCCGGGCCACCCCGCCGACTGGTACGTCGAGCGCTTCGACGCCCGGCAGAACTGGGCGGTCTGGCACCGGCGTTGAGCGCCCCGGTGTCGCCTAACCCGCCGTACCGGCGTGGGCGACGGCGGCGGCGGCGTGGGCGGCGAGGACGGTGTCGAGCAGCCCGGGGAAGCGCTGCTCCAGGTCGACGGTGCGCAGGGCGGAGAAGCGCCGGTTGGCCTCCTCGCGCTGGACGATCAGGCCGGACTCGCGCAGCACCTTGAAGTGGTGGCTCAGGGTGGAGGGCGCGACGTCCACCGGGAAGGTGCCGCAGGCCCGTTCGGGCTCGGTGCGCAGAACGCGGACGATGGTCATCCGGGTGGGGTCGGAGAGCGCGTGCAGGACGTCGAAGAGGTCGATCTCCTCGGCCGCGGGGTGGGCGAGCGCCGGTCGTCGGCGGGTGCTGCGGGGCATGGGTCGACCTCCCTGATCTGCGATGTTCGACATCCATGGAAATGGCGTGGTACCACTGTCCCGCGCCAATTTCGTCGTTCGTCGAACATCGTAGTCGAGGGGGCCCGACATGCGTGCGCTGGTGATGACCGCACCCGGTGGAGCGGAGAACTCGGAGGTCCGGGAGGTCCCGGTGCCGCACCCCGGACCGGGCCAGGTGGCGGTCGACGTCGCCCACGCCGGACTGAACTTCGTGGACGTGATGACCCGCCGCGGCGACGCCGCGTACGCCGCCGAGTGGCCGTACCGGCCCGGCAAGGAGGTGTCCGGTACGGTCCGCGAGCTCGGCGCCGGGGTCACCGGCCTGGCGGTGGGCGACCGGGTGGTCGCCGCGCCGGTCGGCGCCGGGCTGGCCGAGGTGGTGGTCGCGGAGGCCGCGCTCACCGTGCCGCTCCCGGACGGGGTGGCGCTGCGCGAGGCCGCCGCCGTCCCGCTGGGCCTGGCCACCTCGATGCTGCTGCTGACCGACGCGGGCCGCTTCACCGCCGGGGACACCGTCCTGGTCCACTCGGCGGGCGGCGGGATCGGCAACGCCGTCGCCCGGCTCGTCCCGCTGCTCGGCGGCGGCCGGCTGATCGGCACGGTCGGCCGGCCGGAGAAGGCCGCGGCGGCGCTCGCCTCCGGCTACGACCACGTCTTCGCC
>NZ_LFVW01001056.1:0-2176 GCF_001182915.1 Kitasatospora sp. MY 5-36 | reverse complement strand
TCACCGAGCTGCTCGACCCCGCCGTGCCCCTGCCGGACCCGGCCGACCCGGCCACCGCGGTCAATCCCGCCACCGCGGCCGACCCGGCCGCCGCGGTCACTCCGGCTGCCCCCGCAGGTGCCTGACCAGCCGGGCGATCGCGGGCGCCCCGCCGTTGGCGCCGACCGCCGTCACCCAGTTCCGCGCCTGGCCCGGCAGGTCCTCCCGGCTCGGGCAGGAGAAGCTGAACAGCCAGACGTGGGCGGACAGATCGCGCTCCGGAAGTGCTCGCCACTCCTCGCCCCCGGCGGCCGTCAGCACGTCCTGGCAGGCCGCCAGCGCCTGGTCCCCGTCCCCGGCCCACTCCTGCCGCAGCCACAGCAGGAAGTTGGTCTGGGCCGTCGTGGTGTCGTCCCTGGTCGCCTCGCCCTTGAGCATCCGGTTGACGATCGCGCTCTGCGGTTCCCGTGTCCTCGCCATGCCGCCATCGTTCCGGCACCGCGGCCGCCCTGACAAGGGCGTCACTCAAAAGCCGTACGGCGCCCGCCCGTTCACTCCCCGCGCAGGTGGGCCAGCACCGCGAGGACCCGCCGGTTGCCCTCCGTCGGGTCCAGGTCCAGCTTCATGAAGATGTTCCCGCAGTGCTTCACCACCGAGGCCTCGGTGATGCTCAACCGGCCTGCCACGGCCTGGTTGTTGAGGCCCTCGGCCATCAGCGCGAGCACCTCGCGCTCGCGCGGGGTGAGCCGGGCCAGCGGGCGGTCGGCGGACCGGCCGCGCAGCAGCACCCGGACCACCTCGGGGTCGATCAGCGTCTCCCCGTCGGCGACCCGCCGCAGCGCGTCCAGGAAGTCCGCGACGTCGCCGACCCGGTCCTTCAACAGGTAGCCCAGACCGGCCGGTTGGGCGCCGGCGGCGGCGAGCAGCCGGGTCGCGTACGGGGTGGCCACGTACTGGGAGAGGACCAGGACGGGCAGGCCCGGGTGGCGCTCGCGCAGGGCGAGGGCGGCGCGCAGGCCCTCGTCGGTGTGGTCGGGGGGCATCCGGACGTCGGTGACCACGATGTCCGGCCGCTCGGCGTCGACGGCCGCGGCCAGCGCCTCCGCGTCGCCGACGGCGGCGGTCACCCGGTGGCCGCCGAGGGTGAGGAGTTCGACCAGTCCGGCGCGCAGCAGCACCGCGTCCTCGGCGATCACGACCCGGAGCACGGGACCTCCAGCCGCAGCGTCGTCGGGCCGCCCGTCGGGCTCGTCACCATCAACCGTCCTCTCAGCAGTGCCACCCGGTCGGCGAGTCCCGCCAGCCCGGCCCCGGCGGCCGGGTCCGCCCCGCCCCGGCCGTCGTCGGTCACCTGGACGACCAGCCGGCCGCCCGCGAGCCGCCCGTGGACGGTGATCGCGGTGGCGCCGCTGTGCTTGGCGGCGTTGGTGAGCGCCTCGGTGACGGTGAAGTAGGCGGTGGTCTCCACCGGGGCGGGCAGCCGCTCCGGGAGCTCGATGTCGGTGGCCACCGGGATCGGGTGGCGCTGCGCGACCTCGTCGACGGCGGCGGCGAGCCCGTGGTCGGTGAGCACCTGCGGGTGGATGCCGCGCACCAGCCCGCGCAGCTGCTCCAGCGCCTGCCGGGCCTCGCCGCGCGCCCGGGTGACGAGCTCCGCCGCCCGGCCGTCCCGGTCGCGCAGCTCGTACTCGGCCAGCCCGAGGGTCATGCTGAGCGCGACCAGCTGCTGCTGCGCGCCGTCGTGCAGGTCGCGCTCGATCCGGCGCCGCTCGGCCTCGAAGGCGTCGGCCAACCGGGCCCGGGAGCGGGTGAGTTCGAGCACCTGGTGGCCGAGGTCGTCCTCCCGGGGCCCGAGCAGGAAGCGGGCCAGCGCGACCTCGGCCCGGACCAGCAGCGCCCCGGCGTACGCGCAGAGCAGCAGGCCGGCCAGTCCGGCGGCGGTGAACGGCAGGGCGGCGAACGGCCCGGCGACGGCGCGCCCGGGGACGAGCATCACGGTCTCCGGGGCGAGCGCCCAGACCACCAGCGGGGAGACCGTGAACGCGCCGGAGAGCACCAGCAGCGCGGTGAAGCCCAGCGAGGCGGCGGCCAGCACGGTCGAGGTGAGCCCGGCGTGGGCGAGTTCGCGCCAGGTGGCCCGCTCGCGCAGCCGGGTGCGGACGCGGGCGCGGCGGCCCGCCCCGGGCAGGCTGCGGTG
>NZ_LFVW01001055.1:0-2178 GCF_001182915.1 Kitasatospora sp. MY 5-36 | reverse complement strand
AGGACCGCCAGGTGGCCGCCGACGCGCGGGTGCTGCTGGAGCTGGCCCGGTCCCGGGAGCTGCTCGCCCGGGAGGACGCCCTGCTGCGTGCCGCCCAGCTGTCCGGCGGGCTCGGCGACGACCAGCTGCGGGAGTTCTCCGGCGCGGCCTTCGCCCGGCGCGAGTTCGAGCGGGGCGCCGCCGCCGAGCTGCGCCCCGCGGACCGGACGGCGCTGCTCGCCGTCACCGGTGGCCAGGACCACCGCGAGCTGGCCGGGTACGAGGACAGGGTGCGGACGGCCGCCGACGGCCGGACGGCGGTCGCGGCGGTGCCGGCCGACCGGTGGGCGATGGTCGCGGGCAATGTGGCCGGCGGCCTGCGGACCGTCGAGGACCAGGCCGGACGGCTCGCCGCCGAGCGCCAGGACCCGTACGCCCTGGGCCTGTTCACTCCGGCGGGGATGGCAGTGCTGCTCGGACTGGTCGGCGTGGTGGCCTCGTTGGTGATCTCGGTGCAGATCGGGCGCGGGCTGGTCACCGATCTGATCGGCCTGCGCAACTCGGCACTTGAGCTGGCCGGGCGCAAACTCCCGGCGACCATGCGGAAGTTGCGTGCGGGGGAGGAGGTGGACATCGAGGCCGAGGCGCCCCGGCCGGTGGGGCGGGGCGACGAGATCGGCCAGGTGCAGCGGGCGCTGGGCACCGTCCAGCGGGCGGCCGTCACGGCGGCGGTCGAGCGGGCCGAGGTGCTCTCCGGGGTCTCCGGTGTGTTCGTCAACCTCGCGCGCCGCAGCCAGGTCCTGGTGCACCGCCAACTCACCCTGCTGGACGCGATGGAGCGCCGCACCGACGACCCATCCGAGCTGGCCGACCTGTTCCGCTTGGACCACCTCACCACCCGGATGCGCCGCCACGCCGAGGGCCTGATCATCCTCTCCGGGGCCGCTCCCGGGCGGGGTTGGCGTCGGCCCGTCCCGCTGGTGGACGTGGTGCGCGCGGCCGTCTCGGAGGTCGAGGAGTACGCCCGGGTCGAGGTCCACCCGCTGCCACGGGCCGCGGTGGTCGGCCACGCCGTCGCCGACCTCACCCACCTGGTGGCCGAACTCGTCGAGAACGCCACCGGGTTCTCCCCGCCGCACACCCGGGTGCACATCCGGGGCGAACGGGTCGGCAACGGCTTCGCGTTGGAGATCGAGGACCGCGGCCTCGGCATGGGCCCGGAGGTGCTGGCCTCGGCCAACCGCCGGATCGCCGCCGCCGAGCAGAGCGACCTCTTCGACAGCGACCGGCTCGGCCTGTTCGTGGTCAGCCGGCTCGCCCGGCGGCAGGACGTCAAGGTCTCGCTGGTGACCTCCGCGTACGGCGGCACCACGGCGGTGGTCCTGCTGCCGACCACGCTGCTGGCCGACGAGACGGCCGACGATACGGCCGAAGTGGAGGCGGAGATGGGGGCGGAGATGGGGGCGGCGGAGGCGCGGTACGGCTTCGAGCCGGTGCCGCCCCTGCCGTGTGCGGCGGCGCCGGGCGGGGTGGCGGTCGGGGCGGGACCGACGGATCCGGTGTTCGCCGAGCGGGCACAGCACGGTGGCCCGGAGCGGGAGTTCACGCCGGTGCACGGTCACGCGGGGGAGCCGACGGGGGGTCCCAGCGGTGTCCCGGGCGGCGCCCTGAGCGGCGATCCGAGGCGCCGGGAGTACTCGCAGGGCGGGGCAAGTGACGGGCTTCCGGCGGTGGGTGGGCCGCCGCCGGAGGGTGGGGCGCTGCTGCCGTTCGGTGCCCGGGGCAGCGACCCCGGGCCGGTGCGCCGTACCCCCTACCGGGCCTCCGGTGCCCGGGTGGCCGGTCCGGCTGCGGACGGGGGCGCGGGTGCGGCCGCCCGTCCGCAGTCCGGGCCGCCGCAGCCGTACAGCGCGGAGCCGTACCGTACGGAACGCCGTTCGGAGCCGGTGCCCGGACCAGGCTCGCGCGGTCCCCGTCCGGACAGTCAACGTCCGGACAGTCAACGACCGGACGGCCATCGACCGGACGGCCCCCAAGTCGACTCGGGCCCCGGGGAGTTGCCGCGCCGGACCCGCCAGGCGAGCCTCGCACCGCAGCTGCGCGAGGGCCCGGCCCGTCCGACCGCGCACAGTCGTCGTACGGCCGCCGCCACTGCAGCCGTGGCCTCGGCCGGCCCCGGGGCCGGCGACGGCCTCGGCG
>NZ_LFVW01001054.1:0-2178 GCF_001182915.1 Kitasatospora sp. MY 5-36 | reverse complement strand
CGTCGGCGGCAGCGCCCTCGGCAGCGACGGCCTCAGGAGCGACGGGAGCGACGGCGGTCTCGGCGGCCACGGGCTCGGCGACGGGTGCGTCGGCCGCCTCGACCACCGGCTGGGCGGCCTCGGCCGGAGCCGGCTCGGCCACGGGGGCCTGCGGCACGGCCGCGACGACGGTCTCCACGACCTCGCCGGTCTGAGGGGCCTGAGGGGCCTGGGGAGCCGTCACGTCCTGCACGGGCTGCGCCGGGACGGCCTCCGGCGTCTCGACGACCTCGATCACCTCGATCGCCCCGACCGTCTCGACGGCCAGCACGGTCTCGACCGGCGGCACGCCGAGCGGCACCTGCTGGGCCCCGTGGGCCTGCGGAGCCTGCTGGACCTGCTGGACCTGCTGGGCCTGCGGGAAGTCCTGCGCCTGCGGCAGCTGCTGCCCCTCCACGACCGGGGCCGCCGGAGCGACCGGGACGGCCTGCGGCGCGACGGCCGGAGCCGGAGCCGCGGCCTCGGCCATCGGCGGGCGGCCGACCACCGGGATGCCGTGCGCCGGCGTGCCGCCCTGCGAGGGGCCGCGGTCGGCCAGCGAGCGGACCGGCACCTGGCCGGTCATCAGCGACGGGTCCGGGATCGGCGGACCGGCGTGCAGCGGCCGGCGCGGCTGCTGAGCCTGCGTCATCGGCTGCTGCGGCTGCTGGACGGGGTGCTGCTGGACGCCGTGCTCGGCGCCGAGCACCGGCGGGTCCACCGGCGGCCAGGACGGCTCGACCGGCGTGCCGTCGTGCTGCGGCGCGAGCGGCACCTGCTCGGCCGGGACGGCCGCGAGCGGCTCGCCCCAGGAGCCCTGCGGACCGGGCATCAGCAGCACGTCGTCCTCGTCGTCCAGGCCGTCCGGCGTGTCGGGCTGGTCGAGGAAGTGGAAGGCCGGGCGCGGGGCGCCCTGGTCGACGCCCCAGCCCTCGCCGGGCTGGCCGGGCTGCGGCACGCCGGGAACGCCGTAGCCGTACTGGCCCTGCGGCGGGATGCCGCCCGCGCCCGGGGGCACCGCGCCGGGGACACCGCCGATCGGGGCCGCCGGGTTGGGGATCGCCCCGCCGTCCGTCGCGACGCCCTGGAGGGGTGCAACGCCCGCGACGCCCTCCGGTCCGCCGAGCGGGTCCGGCCCGCCGTGCAGGTGCTCCGGCATTCCCTCGCCCGGAACGTGGCCGCCATCGGTCATTGTCAAAGCTCCTTCCAGGCCGCTGCCGCGCCCTCGGCGACACGATCACCGATCGCAGCGCCCATCCGCACGGGCCGAACCAGCACCGGCCCGCCCCTAACCACACGCGGCCGCCGCGCCGTGGCGCTGCGGCCCAAGTCCATCCGGCGCGCTGCGGCACCCCGGTCCGGCGCACCGCCCGTAGGGGGCGGCGCATCGTCTGAAACAACGACAACCCGGAGCAACCGGCACGACCGCACCGGACCCTACGGCATTCTCCAGGTCCGGCACGAGGCCCGTCGAATTGCCCACACTTCGAGCGGAACCGGATTGCACCGCGTCAAAAAGGTGACAAACCGACTGAATCGGGTGGGTCGCCTACCCTTGCAGTCGCCCAGGACGTCACACTACCGGCACCGCGCGGTCACCTCTCGAATCGGTGTCCGGATGCGACCTGGATCACCGTCGGCGCCACCGGACGATCCCGGCGCGGGCCCCGGACGGGCCCACGGCCTTCACACGATCTGCTCACCCCAGAGGACCAGCGCGCCGCTTCCGCCCGCTCCCAGCGCCAGCCCCTCGCCCTCCCCCACCGGCCGCAACGGGCTCGCCTGGAGCAGCGCGCCGTCCGCCCGGTAGCCGGCCCCGGCGATCGCCCGGTGGACCTCCTCGGCCTCGGTGAGGGTCCGGGGCAGCGCGACGAACCGTTCGGGCCGGCGGGCCAGCACCGCGCGCACCACGTCGAGACCGCCGGACTCCACCACCGCCGCGTCCGGTTCCGGCAGGCCGCCCAGCACCTCGGGGCCGCTCCCGTACACCGCCTCCACCTCGACGCCGTAGCGGCGGGCGTTGACGGTCAGCCGGGCGCAGGCCGAGCGGGAGCCCTCGACCGCGACGACGGCGGCGCCGAACCGGGCCGCCTCCACCGCGAGGGCGCCGCTGCCGGCGCCGACCGACCAGACCAGGTCCCCGGGGCGGGCGCCGAGCCG
>NZ_LFVW01001053.1:0-2178 GCF_001182915.1 Kitasatospora sp. MY 5-36 | reverse complement strand
CGGGGTGGTCGCCGCGGGGGTGGTGGCGGCGGCGGTCGGCGTGGCCGAGGCCGTGGCACCGCCGTCGGCCGCCGACGGGTCGCAACCTGTCAGCGCCAGGCCGACGGTGAGCACGAGTCCGGCGAATCCGGCCAGGCCGGCCCGACGGCGACCGGGTATCCGTGAAGGCATGGGAGGAGAACGCTCCGTTCCGTTTGGATGAGTCGTGCGATTGAAGCAGGAATCGCACACGGACCATCCA
Source organism: Kitasatospora sp. MY 5-36 (assembly GCF_001182915.1). Lineage (NCBI taxonomy): Bacteria > Bacillati > Actinomycetota > Actinomycetes > Kitasatosporales > Streptomycetaceae > Kitasatospora > Kitasatospora sp. MY 5-36. Next base: position 1,937 of record NZ_LFVW01001053.1, on the reverse strand, counting down.
CCGAATCCCCACTCGTTGGCAGATCGAGACCTTCCGGTCACCGACCGTCGCCACCCCGCCCGAACCCCGCCCGCATCGCGTCCGCCGACCGGCCGCCCGCCGACCGCTCCCGCCCCGTCGACCGTCCGACCAGACCGGCCGTCAGCGCGGCCCAGCCGTCACCGCAGCCCCGCCGTTCGGCGCTCGAACACCGCGGGGCGGGCGGTCTCCAACGCCGTGGCGACCGCGCCGAGGAGCACCGCCTCCTCCCCCAGGAGGCTCGGCGCGAGCGTCGGCCGCATCGGGGCGAGCCCGTGCAGCGCCCGCTCCAGCGGCTCCAGGAGCAGGTCCGCGCTGCTGCCGATCCCGCCGCCCAGCACCACCAGGTCCGGGTCCAGGACGGCCGAGAGCACGGCCACCGCGTAGGCGAGCCGCTCGGCCTCCCGCTCCACCGCCCGGACCGCCGCGGGCTCCCCGGCCCGGGCCCGCTCGAACACCTGCTTCGCCGTCAGCTGCCGCGCCGCGGACTCCCCGTCCAACCCGAAGTCCCGGGCGGCGCGCACCACGGCGTCCGCGGCGGCGTCCTGCTCGATGGTCGCGGGCGGCTCGCCGGGCCGCCCGGACAGCGGCACCAGGCCGATCTCGCCCAGCCCGCCATGTGCGCCGAGCAGCAGTTCGCCGTCCTTCACCACGCCCAGCCCGAGCCCGGTGCCGACCAGCAGGTAGGCGAACATCCGGCTGCCCCGCCCGGCGCCCAGGGTGTACTCGCCGAGCGCCGCCAGGTTGGCGTCGTTGGCCACCGAGACGGCCGTCCCCAGGCCCTCGCCTATCCGGTCGAACAGTCCCGGCCTGTCCCAGCCCGGCAGGCTGTTGGCGTAGCGCACCCCGCGCCGCTGCTCGTCCCACACCCCCGGGGTGCCGATCACGGCGTGCACGATGTCCCCGGCCGCCAGGTCCGCCTCGGCGATCGCCTCGTGCGCGGCGGCGACCACGGCGTCGGCGACGGCGTTCGCCGAGCGGCCCCGGTTGGCCACGTCCCGGCGGGCGACCACCGTCCCGGCCAGGTCCGCCACCGCCACTCGCAGCCGGGCCCGGCCGATGTCCACGCCGAGCACGTGCCCGGCCGTCGGGTCGACCTCGTACAGCACGGCGGTGCGGCCGCGCTCGGGGGCCAGCCGCCCGGCCTCCCGGACCAGTCCGGCCCGCTCCAGCTCGGCCAGCGCGGCCGAGACGGTCGGCTTGGACAGACCGGTGTCCCGGGCCAGCTGGGCGCGCGTGGAGCCGCCGCCGGTGCGCAGCAGCTCCAGCAGCAGCCACTCGTTGTTGCTGCGCAGCCGCTGCCGGTTCCACGGCACCCCGGGGGCCCCGGCCGCCGGGCGACTGGTCGGCTGGTGGGGGCTCATCGGGTTCCTCCGGTCTGGATCTTCGGGCGCGGGTCGGTACGGCCGGGTCGTACGTCCGGGCCGGTACGGCCGAGTCGGTACGTCCGGGCCGGTACGGCCGGGTGGGCCCGGCCCGGGCCGCGGCGTCCGGGGCGGGCGCCGCCGCCCAAGTATGACCGGTGATCATCCGGTGTTCGCCTGCCGTATCCCCACGGCCCCACCCACGCCTCCCCACCACTTCCCCACTCCCCCGCGGCCTCGCCGCCGGCTCCGTGCGGAGCCGGCCGCACCCCGTTACAGCACCGTCTCCGACCGGTCAACGTTTCACCCACTTGTGGGCGTGCCGCGCCCGGGCGCGTGATCATGGGCGTATGCACTTCCGGCACGGCAACCGAGCAGAGGGGCCGCGGCCCGCGTCACCGGACTCCCGGTCCCTGGCGGCGACCGCGGCGGCCCTCGCCGCACGGCTCGGCGCCTTCACCAGTGGTGACAGCGCCGGCGGTGGCAGCGCCGGCGGCGAGGGCCCGGGCGACGATCCGGAGCGGCTCCGCGAGGTCCTCGCCGCCGCCCCGGTCG
>NZ_LFVW01001052.1:0-2185 GCF_001182915.1 Kitasatospora sp. MY 5-36 | reverse complement strand
CCGGGGCGTCGGCGCGCAGCGCCCCGCCGAGCGCGCGCAGCCCGTCCTCGGTGGGCAGCGGCTCCCAGCCCCGCTCGCGGCGCATCGCCTCCTGGCCGGCCGCGTCCATCGTCATGCCGCCGTCGGCCCACAGCGGCCAACTGACCGCGACGGTACGGCCGGTGCGCTCGCCGGCGTCGACCAGGGACTGCCGGTGCGCGGCGAACGCGTCCAGGAAGGCGTTGGCCGCGGCGTAGTCGGACTGGCCGGGGTTGCCGTACACCCCGGCGACCGACGAGAAGAGCACGAAGTGGTCCAGGTCGAGGTGGCGGGTGGCGGCGTCGAGGTTGAGCGCGCCGCGGATCTTCGGCGCGCCCACCGTGCGGACGTCGGCCAGGTCCTTACGCACCAGGTACTGGTCGCGCAGGACGCCGGCCGCGTGGACGACGCCGTCGAGCGAGCCGTGGTCGCGCAGGATCGTCTCGACCGCGGCCCGGACCTCCTCGGCGTCGGCCACGTCCACCGGCAGGTGGTGGGCGTCGACGCCGTCGGCGCGCAGGTCGGCGAGCGGGCCGGTGGCGGACCGTCCGCTGAGCACCACCGTGGCCCCGGCGCGGCCGAAGTAGCGGGCCAGGTGCGGACCGAGGCCGCCCAGGCCGCCGGTGATCCAGTACACCCCGCCGGTCCGCAGCTCCGGGACGGCCGGGCCGGCCGCGAGCGGGGCGTCGCCGGGTTCCAGCACCTGCCGGACCCCGTCGGCCCGGCGGCGGACCTCGCTGTCGGCGCCCTCGTCCGCGCACTCCTCGGCGACGATCCGCTCGATCGTCGCCGGGTCGGTGCCCTCCAGGCCGTCGACGCGCACCACCCGGCCGGTGACCAGCGGGTTCTCCAGGGCCACCGTGCGGAACAGCCCCGCCAGAGGCCGGTGGAAGTGCGCCGGGACCCGCCCGTCGACCAGCACCACGAACCGGTGCTCGGTGGTGGGCCGGGTGAGCAGCAGCTCCCGGACGGCGGCGAACACCGTGTCCGTCACGGCCTCGACACCGTCGGCCGGGGCCGAGGGGGCGACGCCCGGCAGCTCCGGGGTGTGCGGGGTGCGGGCCGGGCCGCCGGGGACGGCCGGCCGGTCCGTCCACCGGGTGGTGGCGGTGACGACGCGCGGGCCGGTGCCGGTGCCGGTGGCGCGCTGGGCGAGCCCCCGGACCGTGGCGTGGACGGTGCCCTCGTGGTCGCACAGGTCGATGTCGAAGGTGGCCACCGCGCCGGAGCCGCCGGAGCCGCCGGAGCCCCCGGAACCGCCGGTGCGCCGGATCCAGGCCCAGCTCTCGGCCGGGCACGGCCCGTGGACCAGGACCTCGTCCAGGGCCAGCGGCAGGGTCGGCCCGGCGGTGTCCGGCATCAGCGTGACGGAGACCTGGAAGGCCGCGTCCAGCAGGCTCGGCGGCAGCAGGTGTCCGCTGTCCTCGGGCTCGGTCGGCCGGATGCGGGCGAGCGCCCCGTCCGGGCCGGTGCGCAGCTCCCGCAGCGCGCGCATGGCCGGGCCGTACTCCAGGCCCTGGGCGCGCAGCCGCCGGTGGACGGCGTCGGGCTCGGCCGGGTCCGGGCAGGAGGCGCGCAGCGCGGCCAGGTCGAGCGGGGCCGGCGGCGCGGGCGGGACGAGCTCGGCGCGGCCGGTGCCGTGCTCCGTGCCGTCGCGTACGAACGCGACGGCGATGCCGTGGTCCCCGGGCGTCAGTTCGACCTGGACGTCGACGGGTTCCTCGTCGACGGTGATCGGCCGCACCCAGGCCAGGTCGTGCAGCCGGACGGTCCCCGTCCCGGTGGCCGAGAGCGCCACGGCGGCCCGGGCCATCTCGACGTAGGCGGCGGCGGGCAGCACCCGCCGGCCGCCGACCCGGTGGTCGTCGAGGAAGGGTTCGGCGCCGGTGAACGTCGAGGTGTAGCGCTGCTGCGCCAGGTCGGAGGTGTTGCGGTGGACGAGGGGGTGCAGCTGCCCAGTGGCGGCGGGGGCGACGGGCTCCGGCACGCGGTACCAGTGCCGGTCCCGCGCGAACGGGTAGGTGGGCAGCCGCACCCGGTGGGCGCCGGGATGGTGCGGCCAGCTCGCGTCGCCGCCCGCCAGCCAGTCGGCGACCGCCGTCATGAGCTCGGGGCCGGCGCCGGCGGGGTTGGCGGCCTCGCCCGCCGGGAGCTCGCCGGACACCAG
>NZ_LFVW01001051.1:0-2197 GCF_001182915.1 Kitasatospora sp. MY 5-36 | reverse complement strand
CGGGCGGACGGTCGCGGCCTGCGCGCTGAGCGCCCCGGCGAGCGAGGTTCCGCCGGCCGAACTGGCCAGGATGGTGCCGGAACTGCTCTGCACGGCCGAGGCGATCTCGCTCGCGTACGGCGGCTCGCCTACTCCTCGCTGGTGCGAGAACCGTTGCGGTGCCAGGCCCGCGGGGCACGCCAGCCGTACTTCAGGGCGAGCATCCGCAGCCCGAAGGCGGTGAGCGCGGCGGCGGTGCCGGTCACGCCGGTGAGCCGGTCGGTGGCGATCAGCAGGGCGACGACGGTGGCGCCGACCAGGGCCGGGACGGCGTAGATCTCCCGGTCCCAGCGCAGCAGCGAGGGGATTTCCCCGGCGAGTATGTCGCGGATCACGCCGCCGCCGGCCGCGGTCACCATGCCGAGCGCGATCGCGGCGACGGCGCCGAGTCCGAAGTCGTGGGCCTTGGCGGTGCCGGTCACGCAGAACAGCCCGAGCCCGAGGGCGTCCAGGGTCTGCACCGCCCGGTTGATCCGCTCGACCTCCGGGTGCAGGAAGAACACCACCAGGGCGGCGCCCAGCGGGGTCACGAAGTAGCCGAGGTTGGTGAACGCGGCGACCGGGGTCGCGCCGATCACCAGGTCGCGCATCACGCCGCCGCCGAGGGCGGTGACCTCCGCCAGTACACAGATGCCGAAGATGTCCATGTTCTTGCGGACGGCGAGCAGGCCCCCGGAGAGGGCGAAGACGAAGATGCCGACGAGGTCCAGCGACTGCTGGACGTCGGTCGGGAAGAGCTGGGATGTCACCGTCCATGTGTACCCGATGTGCACGGATGTGCCGGTGAACGTCCGTTCTCCGGATGCGAACGCACCGCCGGAAGGGTGCCGGACGGCTTGCGCGCCGTCCGGCCGGAGCAGCTCGGCTAGCCTCCGCCTGTGAAGCTCGTGAAGCCCAGGTCGGCCCCGGCGTCACCGCCGGAGCCGTCGAAGTCGCCGCCGGAACCGCCCGCCTCCGCCAGGCTCGGCTGGCTCGACGCGCTGCGCGGCGTCGCCGCCCTCGCCGTCGCCATGCACCACTTCGGTCTGCTCGGCAAGATCCCCCACGCGGACCGGGTGCCGCGCCAGCTGGACCTCGGCTTCTTCGGCGTGATGCTGTTCTTCCTGGTCAGCGGGTACATCATCCCGGCGTCGCTGGAACGGCGCGGCGACGTCCGGGCGTTCTGGACCGGACGGCTCTTCCGCATCTACCCCGCGGTGGCCGTCACGATCGTGGTGAGCCTGCTGGTGCTGCCCCGCGGCGGCCAGATCGTCCAGAGCTTCCCCTTCGACCACCCGGTGCTGTCGCTCGCCGCCAACGGCCTGCTGCTCCAGGACCTGGTGGGGGTGCCCAGCGCCATCGGCGTGATGTGGTCGCTCACCTACGAGATGGTCTTCTACTACTTCGTGTGCGCGCTGTTCGTGCGGGGGTGGCACCGGAACAGCGCGCCGATCGCGGTCGGCTTCGCGTCCGTCGCCCTGGTGCTCGGCACCTGGCTGCCGATCGGCGGGATCTCGGTGGACCTGGCGGCCACCAGGCACCTGGTGGCGGTGGCCGGGATCGTGGTGCTGATGGCGATGGCGTGCATCGCCACCGCCCGTCCGGACCTGACCCGTTGGGGCGCGCTGCTGCTCGGCGGCCTGGGCCTGGTCCTGATCACGGTGAACAACCGGAGCACCGGCTTCGAGACCATGCTGATCTTCGCGACGATGTTCGCCGGCACCGTGCTGTACCGGCTGGAGCACGGCCTGCTCGACCGGCTCCCGGCCCTGCTCTGCTGCGCCTTCGTGGTCGTCGCCGGCATCACGGTCGGCTACCTGTACAACCGGGACACCGCGCTCTGGCACACCTGGACCCCTTCGTGGCAGTCCTTCTCCCTCGCCTACCTGGCCGCCTGGGCCCTGTTCGCGGCGGCCATGCTGCTGCGCCGGCGCCGCTTCCCGCGCTGGCTGAGCGGGCTCGGCACGATCAGCTTCTCGGTCTACCTGCTGCACGGGCCGCTGATGTACTTCGTCGGCTGGAGGCTCCAGGGCTACCCGCCGATCGTCGGGCCGACGGGGCAGGCCGCGCTCACCCTCGGCTACCTGGGGGCGCTCGTGGTGCTCTCCTACCTGTCGTACCGGCTGGTCGAGATCCCGTTCCAGCGCCTCGGCCGCCGGGTGGCCCGGGCGCTGGACCG
>NZ_LFVW01001050.1:0-2220 GCF_001182915.1 Kitasatospora sp. MY 5-36 | reverse complement strand
GCGCGAGCCCGGCGGCCGCGGCGGGCAGGGCGTAGCCGGTGCCCGGAGCGGCCCGCTCGGCGACCGCCCCGGCGAGCGCCGCCCCCGCCGAGATGCCGACCACGATGCCGGACACCGCCATCGCCATCCCCTCGTTGAACTGCCGCCGCGGCAGCAGCTCCTGGACCAGCGTCATTCCGGTCACCATGGTCGGTGCGGTGGCGGTGCCGGCCGCGAACAGCGCCACGCCGAGCAGCCCGAGCCCGGCCCCGCCCAGTCCGGCGGCGAGCGGCAGCAGCAGCACCGCGGCCATCGCCGTGGCGCCGAGCAGGAAGCGCGGGCCCGGTGCCCGACGCGGGGTCAGCAGTCCGAACAGCAGCCCGGCCAGGCAGGAGCCGGCCGCGACCAGGGACAGCAGCAGGCCGGCCGACGCCTTGTGGCCGAGCGCGTCGGCGTACGCCACGGTGGTGATCTCGGTCGCGCCGAAGACCATGCCGGTCGCCAGGAAGGTCAGCACCAGCACCCGCAGCCCGGGCACCCGCAGCGGGGAGCCGGCTGGGTCAGCCGAGCCGGCCGAGACGGGCGGCGGCAGCGGCGGTTCGGTGCGCCGCTGGGCGGCGAACAGCAGGGCGCCGGTGGTGCCGAGGGCGCCGGCGGTGATCAGTCCGGCCTCCGGGGCGAACGTGGTGCAGAGCACCATCGCGAGCACCGGTCCGGCCATGAAGCAGAGTTCGTCCAGCGCCTGCTCGAAGGAGTTGGCCAGGTGCCGGGCGGCCGGGTCGTCCCGGTGCAGGTGCGCCCAGCGGGAGCGGGCCATGCCGCCGAGGTTGGGTGCCGCCGCCCAGGCCGCGGAGCAGAGGAGGAGCGTCCAGTCGGGTGCGCCGAGCCGGACGCAGAGCAGCAGGCCGGTCAGCGGAACGGCGTTGTACAGCGCGGCCGGTACCGTCACCCGCGCCTGCCCGTACCGGTCCACCAGCCGTCCGATCAGCGGCATCCCGATCGCGCCGGTGACCAGCCCGGTCGCCGAGACCGCCCCGGCCAGCCCGTACGAGCCGCGCCGTTCGGAGAGCAGCACCACCAGTGCGACGCCGTTCATCGACAGCGCCAGCCGGCCGAGCAGTCCGGTCAGGGTGAAGGCGACGGCGCCGGGGGCCGCGAACAGCCGCCGGTAGGAGGTGAGGAGGGCGCGCGAGGGCATCGGGCTCCTGTGAGCAGGTGGGAAGGGGGTGCCCCCAGCCTGGTGCCGGCGGTGGGCGGCCGTCCAACACCTGTTTCGCCGCACTCACAACACCCTGTTGTTAATCTGCCGCCCATGCCCCGTGACCTGCACCCCCGTCTGCTCCGCGGCTTCGTCGCGACCGCCGAGACCCTGCACTTCGGCCGGGCCGCCGAGCGGCTGCACACCGCCCAGCAGGCGCTCAGCCGGGACGTCCGGACCCTGGAGGGGCTGCTCGGCGACGCGCTGTTCACCCGCACCACCCGCAGCGTCGAACTCACCCCGGCCGGGCGGCGGTTGCTGCCCCGGGCGCGCCGGTTGCTCGCCCTGCACGACGAGATCCTCGCCGAGGCGGCGACCGGGGCCGGGGCCGCGGCCCGGCCGCTGCTGCTCGACCTCAACAGCGACGTCAACGGCCCGGACCTCGCCGCCGACCGGGTGCTCGAACGGGCCCGCGCCGCCTGGCCGGAGGGCGAACTGCTGGCCCGCTTCCACGGCGGGCTGGCCGCGGCCGCCGCCGAGCTCCTGGCCCACCGGCTGGACGCCTCCTTCGGGCGCTTCGCCGGACTGCCCGCCCCGGTGCGCGGTCAACTCGTCCAGCTGCCGGTGCGGTTGGAGCGGGTTTCGGTGATGATGGCGGACACCCATCCGCTGGCCGACCGCGCCGCGCTGCGCCTGTCGGACCTGGTCGGGCACCCCGTCGACGTCTGCGTGGGCAATCCGGCCACCACCGAGTGGGCCGACCTCGGCACCCGGCTGCTGCGCGAGCACGGCCTGACGGCGGCCGCGCCGTACGCGCCGCCGGTCGGCGTGGACGAGACCGCCCGCTACCTGGTCCGGCACGGCGATCCGATGCTGACCACGGTCGGCGGTCCGCGGATGCCGGGGACGGTGAACGTGCCGCTGGTGGAGCCGGTGCCGCTGACCCTGGTCAGCCTGGTGCACCGGCCCGGCGAGCGTCACCCGGGGCTGCGGGCGCTGGCCGCGGCGGCGGACGAGCTCGGCGCGGCCGAGGGCTGGCTGCG
>NZ_LFVW01001049.1:0-2226 GCF_001182915.1 Kitasatospora sp. MY 5-36 | reverse complement strand
GGCTGGGCCGCCGTCGAGGTCGCCTACGCCTCCGCCGCCGGCCCCCGCGTCCCCGACGCCCTCGCCGCCCTGCGCACCGCCGGCGCCGTACACACCGCCGTCGCCCCCTACCTGCTCGCCCCCGGCCTCCTCCCCGACCGCATCGCGGCCGCCGCCGAGGACGCGGACGCGGACCTCGTGGCCGACGTCCTCGGCCCGTCCCCCGAACTCGCGGCCCTCCTCCTCCACCGCTACGACCAGGCCCGCCACACCGCGGACACCACCCCGGCCCTCACCGCCTGACCCTCACGACGCCCGACGGTGCTGGTACTCCGCCACCGCCGCGGTGATCACACTGAGCGGCACCGGCTCGTCCACGTCCGCGATGGCGGCCTCGATCCACTCCCGCATGATCGCCGTCGGCTTCAGCCCCCGCTCCCGCGCCCGGCGCCGGACCTCGTCCATCACCGGCTTGGGCAGCCGCAGCGAGGTGGTGATCATCACCGACTCGGCCGCCACCGGCTCGCCCGGCTCGGCGCTCATGATCTCGTCCTCGGTCAGCTCGTGCGTCTCGTAGTACTCGGCGATCGCCTCGAGGTCCGCACCGTTGTCAGTCATCCGTCACCTTCAACTCGTCCGCTTGAGGAACAAGCGCCTCTCGGCAGCTGTCATGTCGCGTGCGGTGGCGCAGTACCACGCTGACGGCACCACCGCGCTCTCCGCCAACACCACCAACAGGTAGCGCCCGGCCCGCGTCACGCCATGGCACAGGGTCGTCCCCTGGCGGCCGTCCGAGAACCAGTGCGGACGGCAGAACACGACATCCTCGACCTCCTCCGGATCCACTCCGTGCCTGGCGATGTGCTCCTCGGACCGCTCGGTCCAGTAGATCTCACTATGCACGAGCAGCAGCGTGTTGCAAACGCAATGCACGACTCAAGCCGCCGTCACTCGGGCGAGTGACGGCGGCCAGGAGCACCGGCAGCGCGCACGGACGGGCCGTACGCCCTGGCCGGCTCGGGCGTCAGGCCGGGAGGTTCCACTTCTGGTTGGCGGCGCCGTTGCAGTCCCAGATGCCGAGCTGGTTGCCGTTGTCGGTGGAGAAGCCGAGGTCGTCCAGGCAGCGGCCGGACTGCGGGTTGAGGAGCGAGCCGTCGGGGCGGGCCTGCCACTGCTGGGCGCCGCTGCCGTTGCAGTCGTAGATCTGGACCTTGGTGCCGTTGCCGGTGTTGCCGCCGGAGACGTCCATGCACTTGCCGAGGGCACGGATCGTGCCGTCGACGCCGATCCGCCACTTCTGCGCGACGGAGCCGTTGCAGTCGTAGATCTGGACGGCGGTGCCGTTGCCGACGTTGGCGCCCTTCACGTCGACGCACTTGCTCGCGTAGCCGGAGATCTGGCCGGTCGGGCCGGCCGGCGGGACGGCGCCGAGGACGACGCGCGGGAACTGGACGCTGTCGCCGATGCCGCAGGACGCGGACATGGTGCCGTCGCCGATCGCGATGCCGCCGATGGCGGGGCGGGAGAACTGCACGGTGTGGTTGGAGTTCCAGTAGAGGCAGTTGGCGGTCACGGTCCAGGTCTGCATCGGGTCGAGGCCGGTACAGCTGCCGACGGCGTTCCAGGCGGAGGCCCAGGCGCCGCAGGCCGGCGCGGCCTGGGCGGAGGTGGCCGGGGCGGCCAGGGCGGCGGCCCCGGCGAGCAGGGCGGTGGTCAGCAGGGCGGAGGTTCGGCGCATGGGACGGTCGTCCTTCCGAGTGGGGGGATCACGTGGACTCACCATCCGCGCCTCCGTGGTGACGGGGCGTCGGATGTGTGGGCCGCGTCAGAGACTCGGGGGTGCGCGGTCGGCCGTCAACCGGCAGGGCACCGGCAGCTGCCGGGTGCGCCGGGGCTGAGCTGGGCGGTCGGTCCGGGCGGCAGTTTTCGCCGGGGGCACGGCACGGCGCCGGCCCCGGAAAGCCGGAGGCCCCGCACGCCCCCTGCTGCGAGGGGGTGTGCGGGGCCCGTACGGCGTGGCCGGGACGGCCGTCAGTCGGCCTTGCGGCGCTGGCGGCCGGTGCCGTAGTTGGAGCCGGACTTGGTGCCGCTGCCGGGCTTGGCGCGGCCCGAGGAGCGGCCGATGAAGCCGGCCGCCTGCGGGCGCTCGCCCTGGGCGGCGCCGCCGATGCGCTGCTTGGGGCGGGGGCGGCGCGGGTTGCCGTTCATGTCGACGTCGGCGGGCAGCGCGGAGCGCTTGCCGGGCCG
>NZ_LFVW01000104.1:0-18929 GCF_001182915.1 Kitasatospora sp. MY 5-36 | reverse complement strand
GCCGCCGGCTGCGGGCCGGTCCCCGCCGCGCTCCCGTCAGGCCCGGGCGCGCTCCCGTCGGGCCCGGGCGCGCCGCGCCCCGAGTCCTCGGCCTGGAAGGGGAGTTGGGGCACCGCCATGAGCCTGGCCGGACCGCCGGCAGCCTCGGGCGTGACGGGGCGGCAGACCCTGCGCATGGTCGTCCACACCAGCATCGGCGGCAGCTCCGCCCGGATCCGCCTGGTGAACACCTTCAGCCCGGACCCGGTGACCATCGGGCACGTCACCGTCGCGGCCCAGGACAGGACGTCTTCCCGGAACGGGAACCCGGCCACGGCGGCGGCCGCGCCGGTCACCCTGACGTTCGGCGGTTCGGGCCGGACCGTCATCCCACCCGGCGGCGAGGTCTACAGCGACCCCGTCGCCTTCCCGGTCACCGCGGACAAGAACCTGCTGGTCAGCCTCTGGCTGCCCGACAAGGTCACCACCGCGCCCTACCACCCGTACACGCTCACCACCTCCTACACCTCCGCCCCCGGCGACGGTGCCGACCGCACCCAGGACACGGGCGGCGCCAACCTCTCCACCCCGTACGCCTACTGGGCCTTCCTGGCCGGCCTGGACGTCACGGCCGCCGGCAGCGACGGGACGGTGGTCGCCCTCGGCGACTCGCAGGTGGACGGCGGGCACACCGACCAGGACTCCAACACCCGCTGGGCCGACGACTACGGGCGCGCCCTCAGCGCCCGACCGACGCCCGAGGGCATCGTCAACAAGGGCATCTCCGGCAACCGGATCCTCACCGACGGGACGGGAGGACGCGTCGGCTTCGGTCAGAGCGCGCTCAACCGCTTCGACCGGGACGTCCTCTCCCAGACCGGAGTGCGGAGCGTCGTGCTCTACGAGGGCATCAACGACATCACGATGGACGACGCCTCCAACTCCGCGCTCGAGTCGGGGATCCAGCAGCTGGCCTCACGCGCGCACGCGGCCGGGCTGCGCTTCACCGTCGCCACCATCCCCGCCTTCCAGGGCCACACCGACTACACCGCCGCCCGCGACCGGGTGCGCCGGTGCGTCAACGACTGGATCCGCACGACGACGGCCATCGACGGCTTCCACGACTTCGACCGGGCGACCCGCGACCCGCTCAACCCGAGCGCCGCGTTCGCCGGTTACGTCTCCTCCGACCACCTGCACTTCACCACCAACGGGAACGCGGCCCTCGCCGAGGTCCTCGCCCCGCGGCCCGCCCCGGCCAGCCCCTCCCACACCTTCTCCCAGACAACGGCCGGAGCCTTCCACGGCAAGGGCACCGGCGACCTCGTCGCCCGCGACGACTCGGACGGGCACCTGTACGAGTGGGCGGGGCGGGGAGACGGGTCCTTCGCGGCCAGGACCGACCTGACGGCCGGCTGGGGCGCGTTCTCCCAGACCATCGCCGGTGATTTTCGGGGGACTGGCCATGCGGATCTGATGGCGAGGGAGGACGCGACGGGCAGCCTGTACATGTGGCGGGGTAATGGGGACGGTACTTTCGCCGGTCGTGTGCTCGTCACCGACGGGTGGGGTCCGTTCTCCCAGACGGTCGCCGGTGACTTCCGGGGCACCGGCCGCGCCGACCTCATCGCCCGCGACGACACCTACGGCGTCCTCGACGAATGGACGAACACGGGCGGAGCCTCCTTCTCCCACGCCCTCCGGCTCACCGACGGCTGGTGACCGGCCGGTCGGCCCCGTCCAACTCCTCCGACTCGTCCTGCCCGGCCGATGCGCTTGCACGGGACCACCGTTCGCAGCGGCGGCCCACCGGGCGGGGCGGCTCGCCGACGGCGAGGAGGGCGGCCACCACCGCACCGACCCCGGCGCGGCGGTGGCCGCCCTACGCCCGACGTGGAACGGGTCGCCTCCCAGAGGAAGGCCCTGGCGGACCTCCCGAGCAAGGCGGGACGCGTCCTGTCCGGAGAGAACGCCGACCGCCTGGCCTCCGCCGTACAGCACCTGGTCGCCGTGCCGACCGCCGTCGGCATCGACTGGCAGCCGCCCGAGCCCCCGGCTGGCGAGAGCAAGAACCTGGCCACGGCGGCCCTCAAGCCGAACGAGATCAGCGCGGCCCTCACGCTGTTCGCCGGTGCCCGGGCCGAACCGAGTTGGTGATCACCGACTGGTGCCGTACAGTCGGGAGCACGACGCGGGGTGGAGCAGCTCGGTAGCTCGCTGGGCTCATAACCCAGAGGTCGCAGGTTCAAATCCTGTCCCCGCTACCACGAACGCCGAAGGGGCGGACACAGTCACGTGTCCGCCCCTTCGGCGTTCCTCGACCTCTACTGAGGGCGCCGGTTCCTCGGTTCGCCAGCACGCCGGTTGACCTGTTGATCGGGGGATTCCAGCCGGTCCCGGACGCGGCGCCGGAGATTGCCGATGGCGAGCCGCCGAGCCGCTCGGCCAGGTCGGTCGGCGAGTGATTGCCCCGGCCGAGCTCGTCGTTCCGGTAGGTGTCGCGGGTGATCGTTCCCAGGTCGACAATGGCCCACGTCGCCAGTACCCGGTAGCCCTCCCGCACCCGGAACTGGGCTTCGATCGCCCGGATTCCCGAGGGTAGGCCGGAGTACCTCCCCAGAGCGGCACGTCACCGCTGCTGCTGCTGCCAGCCGTCCACGTCGCGCTCGGTCTGCGCGAGGGAGACGACCCCGTTGCCGCTCCGGTGCGCGGACCCCACGAGGTCGCCGCCCAGCTACGCGCCCGTCGACCCGCAGGGCGGACCTGCCAGCCGGGCTCGTGTCGGCCCAGCACCTCGACCACACGGACCGCTGGGACGAGGAGAACGGCGTCCTCGCGCGCGCCGACGCCCAGTCACTTCCCAGCATCGGGGAGTCTGTTCCCGGCGGGACGACGGCCGGCGCCGCCTTCTGGCAGGCGCACATCGCCAAGGGCCAGGCGGACGACGCCCGGCCAGGAACCGAAGCCGCCCCGCGCCACGACGCCGTCCGGCAAGGAGTCGCAGTGCACGCGGACCCGGACATCGACGGCCAGCCGATCGGCAGCATCCGGCTGCGCCGCAGGGACTCCCACGAAGCCGGCCGCCCGAGCGCGGCCACGATGTCGTGGCGTGCGGCTGGCGGCGAACGGGGTACCGGCGGCGTCGGGCGCCGTGAGCGGGCGGTTGCGCTGGACGCTGCCGCCGCGACCGGGGAGGAAGCGGCGGCCGGCTCCCGTGCTCGGGCTGCGCGACATCGGCCAGTTCGCCGTGGCGGGTTGCGGGTACCGGTTGACCTGCTGCGGCGGGAAGAGTGCCCTCCCGCCGAGGGGCGGTGGCGGGGTGTGCCCCGGGCGGGCCGGGGCACACCTGCGGGAGTCCGGTGTCAGCAGGCCACCACGGTGGAGACGGTGGCGGTCGAGGCGGGCCAGCCGGGCTGGTTCACCGAGAAGGTGTTGCTGACGGTGGCGCCGCACGGGGCGCTGGAGAAGACGCTGCCGACCTGGTTCGAGCCGGCCTGGACGAGGACGGTCGGGTTGACGGGGGCGAGGGGGGCGCTGCCGACGACTGTGCCGGAGACGGCGAAGCCGACGGACTGGGGCTGCCAGGACGGGTCACCGGCCGTGGCCACCCCGTAGAAGCGGACCTGGTTGCCGGTCACCTCGACGCAGGCCCGGGTCAGCAGCGGACCGGGCGCGCCAGGGGTGCCGCAGGTCACGACCGCGCCGACCGGCCCGGCCGGCGCGGCGGCGGCCCCCTGGGCGGTGGCCAGGGTGGTCAGGGTCGCGGCGGCGGCGGCGACGGCGAGGACGGTGGTCTTCATGGGTGTCTCTCCTCGGGGGTAGGGATAGGAGGATGTGCGGAATGTGAAATGTCACATTCCTCTGATGCCAGCATGGCAGTACCCCGCACCCCGGGGTGCGGCATCCGGGAAGAAGGCGACCTTTCGCGGATATCGGCCACCGAATGACCGGAATGGCCTGTCGGTGATCGCGCAAACCCCTGGCCCGACCCTCCCGGGCGGCCGAACCCCCTACCGGGAAAGCAGGGTTCGGCGCTGACGAGTGCGGGGCACGTAGTCCTCTCGCACGCGCACTGCACTGCGGTCGGGGCGGGCGCCGGCGACGGCGGTAGCCGACGTCGCGGCGGTCGCCACAAGTGTTCAACTCCCTTGCGTGGAAGGGGACTTGTCGACCGAGCCAGGAATCGCCTTGCGAGGTCGCCGCGTACAAGTCCGCCGACCGCCCGGTGCTCGGCCGGCTCGCGGCCAGCGCCGACCCCACCTCGTATGACGGCTGACTGCGCGGATACATGGCCGCGGTGGGCGTCGCCTGCGGTAACGGCGGGGGAGTGGTGGTGGTGTGAGAGTCCCGCTGGATCGGCGCCGCCCCCACGGCCTGCCCGTCGTCCGGGAGCCGCCTGTCCAGACCGATGCCTGGGCATCGCGCTGCACCCGGTCCGGGCGACGGTGGCATGAGGGGTCAGGGGTCGGACGGTGCCGGCCGTGTTCCCCCGGGATTTGTGAAGGCCGGGGCGCCGTCGGGGGCGGCGTGGCAGGATCGGCGGCACAGTCACGTTGAGGGAGGGTTTTGTGGCTCTGAGTCACGATGAGTGGGTGCTGCTGGAGGCCGTCGCTGCCGAGAGTTCGGGCTGGCTGACCGGGGAGCTGCCTCTACAACGCCGGATCGCGGAGCACGGGACCGTGCGCCGGCTCGTCGGAGCGAAGGTGTGCGAGTTCGCGAGTCCCGAACTGCTCGACGGTCTCGCCGTCGGCGAAGCCCGCCCCGCGTGGGCAGTTCGCGTAACCGGCCTGGGGCAGGACCTGCTGCGCTACCGGGCCCTGCGGGACCGTCCAGCCGAGCAGCCCGTCGTACCGGTGGACGACTGCGTGCCGGACACCACGATCAGCGTGCGTGCCTTCGACATGCCCCTTCTCCACGCCGTCCGCGAGGACGCGAAGGCCGGCCTCCTTCCCGGGGTCGACGCCGACCTGCTGGGCGCGGCGATCGCCAGGGCGCGGACCGTAGAGGGCTCCAGCCGGCGCAGCGTGGACGTCACCGAGGCAGAGCTCGCCGTGATCCTGAAGGTGTTCTATCTGGAGTCCCTGCGGGGTGGCGGTGCTGCCGGCTACCGGCACGTCCTGCGCTCGTCGCCTCTGGCAAACGCCTTGAGGCCCGATCCGTACCGCCCGGAGGTGACCGTTGTGCGGCCTCGCGCCGCTGATTCCGCCGTGCTGGCCCGCTAGAGCCGGGCGGGCTTCTCCGTGATGCCGATGTCGGTGGCGACCCGGGCGAGGACGACTTCGGCCTGGTGGTCGCCGACGTAGGCCGGGACGGTGGTCGCCGCGTTCCGGACGGGTGTGCCCAGGTCCTCTCCCAGGCCCTTCGCGGTACCCGCGGATGCCCGCAGGTCCGCTGGTCGGACCGGCGGGCACGGGTGGAATTCAAACAGAATGCCGGACCCTGTTGACCGTGGGGCTGATGTTATTCGAGGCTTTTATTCGCCGATTCTAAACATTCGCACCGGTGTTTAAATTGCCGCTTCCTGTTTCTATTCTCCGGATATGGCGAACGGAGTTTTCCACACCGCGTACGGCATCGAGATCAACCTGACCATGCCCGACCTCGGCCATCCGGGTCGGCCCGGCCTGCTGGAGGAGGTCACCACCCCGATCGACCGGCGCGAGCGCGAGCTCCTGGAGTGCCTGGAGCACCACGGTGACGGCGCCTGCCAGGCCGAGGAGGACGGCCGGTCCCCGTGGATGACGATCCGCCGCCGGACGGTCGGCGGCCGCACCGTCTGGGTGGCCGCCCACCTGCCGGTGCGCCACACCCCCACCCCGGAGGAGAGCGCGAAGCACCAGGCGATGAAGGAGCGGATCGCCCGGGCCGCCGAACGCCACGGCCACCGGGCCGAGATCGAAGCCCGCGCGACCGACGGCCGGATCCGCACCGACGTCCTCGTCACCGGCGACGACGGCCGGCGGATCGGATGGGAGGCCCAGTACTCGCCGATCACCGCCGACACCGTCCGCCGCCGCTCCCGCGCCGCCGCCGAGCACGGGATCGTCCCGCTGTGGGTGACCGACACCGACCGCTCCGCCGTCGTCGAGCGGGCACCCTGGGCCCGGGTCGACGACTTCAGCTGGAAGGAGATCGCCTCCCCGCTCGCCATGGTGGTGCGCGCCGGGGTGCGGCACCTGCAGCAGTGGAAGTGCCTGCCGAGCAGTGTGCGGCCCTGCCCGGTCAACGGCAGCTCCTGCGGGCGCTTCCACGCCTAGTGGTTCCTGCCCGCGCTGTGCCTGCCCGCGAAGGCGCCCACCGAGGTCGACCAGCTCGTCGTCGCCAGCGCGGACGGCGAGTTCGTGCCGATGCGTATCCCCGACCAGCGCGACCCGCGCTCCGTCTCCCGGATGTGGGTGCCCGCGGTCGATCGGGACCGCTGGCACGACATGTTCGGCCCCGACGAGGACGAGGACTCCCCGGCCGAACCCGGGGCCGGGGGCGCCGACATCACCTACACCCGCCAGGGACTCGACGCGACCTGCCGCTACGGCGAGGAGACCTTCACCTTCAACGACCCCCGGCCCCGGCGCGGGAACTCCGCGGGCACCGGCCTGCACACCTTCGACGAGGTCCCCGAACGGCTGTTCACGGTGCCCCGGCAGGACCGCCGGCTCGACGCCACCGAGACCCAGCGCCGCGAAGCCGCCCTCGCCCACGGCTGCGAGCCCTGGCAGATCGGCCCGTGCGCCGGCTGCGGGACACCGATCCGCCGCTACGGCGACACCGGCGTCCACGCCTGCGAGGCGTGCCGGGCGAGGACTGCCCGACGGTGAGCACCAGGACCAGCACGGTCGGCTTCCACAGGACCGCCCGGGGACTCGGGGGCACGCGGTGGGCGGGGCGAGGCCGTTCCTCCGCCACCCGCCGCCCGGTACCACCTACCGTGCGGCCGGCCCCCTCGTACGGGCCGTAGTCGCCGCCGGTGCGGGCGACGCTCTTCCGGCCCCCGCGCCCGCCGAGCAGCGCGGCCCGGGTGGCGAACTCCGGCAGCAGCAGGCGCAGCGCCCGGCGTCCGTACAGCGCGGTCAGCAGTCCTGCCCCGTCGGGCTCCGGCGGTGTGCCACCTGGCGCTGCCGCCCCGTTCAGGGGGTGTCGGCGGCGCAGCTCGCGCAGCAGTCGGTGTCCGGCGAGGGTGTGGGCCGGGGCACAGAGCGGTCGAGTGGGAGTACGTGGTCGGTGACGGAGCGGCGCGGTATCCGTGAAGTTCGACCTCCCGATCCCCAGTAGCCATCGGACGATAGGGTTCCGTCCATGGAGTTCCAGGTCCTCGGCCCCGTGTCGGTCAGCGGGAGCGACGGGCCGTTGCCGCTCGGGCCCGCCAAGCGGCGTAGCCTGCTCGCGATGCTGTTGCTGCGGGCCAATGTCGCGGTCTCGGTCGACACGCTCACCGAGGCGCTGTGGGACGACGAACCTCCCCTGCACGCGCGCACTGTGATCCAGGGCCATGTCTCGCGCCTGCGGGCACTGTTGGCGGGTGTCGACGCATCGGCGTACGGCGTCGAGCTGAGCACGCGCGGCTCCGCGTACCACCTGGAACTGCCGGAGACGCTGCTCGATGCCCACCGCTTCGACGGCCTGGTGGCGCTCGCCCGCCGTGCCACCGACCCCGGTGACCGGGCCGCGCTGCTCACCGAGGCGCTCGCCCTGTGGCAGGGCCCCGCGCTGGCCGGTGCCTACCCGTCGCCGTTGCTGCGCTCCGCCGCGCACACCTTGGACGAGGCGCGGCTCGCCGCGGTCGAGCTGCTCGCCGACACGTACGTCGCGGGCGGCGAACACGAGCGCGCTGTCCAGCTGTTGCGGCCGGAGACCGGGGCCCATCCGCTGCGCGAGCCGCTGGCCGCCCGACTGGTCGAGGCGCTGCACCATGCGGGGCGTTCCTCGGAGGCCCTGGACGCCTACCACCACGCCCGCCAGGTCCTGGCCGACCAGCTCGGCGCCCGCCCGGGCGCCGAGCTGACCGCCGCCTTCACCGTCGCTCTCGGCCCCGAAAGCGCCCCCGCGGTCCGGGCCGAGGCGCCCCAACCCGTCCTGGAGTCAGTGCAGTTCCGGCCCAACCTGCTGCCTCGTACCCCGCGCGGATTCCACGGCCGCACCGTCGAGAGCGCCGCGCTGACCGCGGCCGCGGCCGGACCTGACGGGCCGGTCGTCGTGGTCACCGGGCCCGCCGGAGTCGGCAAGACCGCGCTGGCCGTGCGCTGGGCGGCCGACCGGCACTCCGACTTCCCCGACGGGACGCTCTACGCCGATCTGCGCGGGTTCAGCGACACCTCGGACCCCGAACCGGCCGAGCTGCTGCGGGAGTTCCTCGTCGCTCTCGGCGTTCCACCGCGCCGGATGCCCGAGTCGGCGGACGCCGCCGGTGCCCTGTTCCGCTCGCTCACCGCCGAACTGCGCCTGCTCGTCGTCCTCGACAACGCCCGTACCTCCGCCCAGGTGCGTCCGCTGCTGCCCACGGGACCCGGCTGCGTCACCGTCGTCACCAGCCGTGCCCGGCTCGCCGGTCTCGTCGCCTCCGACGCCGCCCGCGTCCTCGCCCTCGACGTCCTCGCCACCGACGACAGCGTGGCCCTGCTCACCCGTCTCCTCGGCGAGCACCGCACCGCCGCCGATCCCCAAGCGGCCCGGCGTACAGCCGAGTTGTGCGGCGGGCTGCCGCTCGCGCTGCGGGTCGCCGCCGCTCGGCTCGTGGAACTCCCCGCCCTCGGCCTCGCCTCCTTCGCCGACCGGCTCGCCGACGAGCGCCAGCGGCTCGAGCTGCTCGCCGCCGAAGACATCGGCGTCGCCTCCGCGCTGCGGCTCACCACCGCCCACCTCCCCGCCGACGCGGCGCAGCTGTTCACCGCGCTCGGCCATCACCCGGGCACGCACGTCGACCGGTTCAGCGCCGCCGCGCTCGCCGGCGCGACCCCGCCGGACGCGGCCCGCGCCCTCGACCGCCTGGTCGCCGCGCACCTGCTCACCGAGACCGCCCCCGGCCGCTACGTCCTGCACGACCTGGTCCGGCTCTACGCGCGTGGCCAGAGCCGCGACCCGGCCGCCCGTGCCGCGGCCCGGCTGCGCCTTTACGACCACTGCGTGGCGACCGCGCTGTCCGCGTCCGAGGTCGCGGAACCCGGCGGGGAGCCCGCCTTCGTGCAGCCCGATGACTTTCAACAGCCGCCCGCAGTACGGGACTTCACCAGCCGGGAGGAGGCGCTCGACTGGTTCGCCGCCGAACGCGACGACCTCGCCCTGATCGCGGCCGCGGCCCGCGCCGAGGACCGGCCCGAGCGGGCCTGGCGGATCGCGGTGACCCAGTGGCCGCTCGTGGTCTGGCGGGTCCTCGCCGACTGGGCGCCCACCCTGGAGGCCGCCCTCGCCGACGCCCGCGCCTGCGCCGACCCCTATGCGGAGGCCCGCGTCCTGACCCTGCTCGGCTGGGTGCTCGCCGAGGAGGGCCGCACCGCCGAGGCCGTCCGGCACCTGCGCGTCGCACCCGAACTCGCGGCCTGCGCAGGCGACGTACTCGGCGAGGCCACCGCCCTGGTCAACCTCGCCGCGGCCCTCCCCGACGACGAACCCGGCGCCGCCGAAACGGCCTGCACCCGAGCCCTCGCCCTCGCCACCGAGGCCGACGACGCGCACACCCGGATGCTCGCGCTCCAGCACCTGGCCCGCATCCACCTCGGCGCGGGCCGCCACCGGCAGGCGTACGAGGCAGCCGAGGTGGCGCTCGGCCTCGGCCCGGAGCACGAGGCGGTCGCCCGGCGCGTGCTCCTGCGCACCTGGCAGGGCGAGGCGCTGGCCGGGCTCGGCGACACCGTGGCCGGGCAGCGCTGCCTAACGCAGGCCGCGCTCGAGGCCGAGCGGACCGGCTACGACGCGGGCGCCGTCACCGCGCTCGATGCCCTGCTGCACATCGCCGACCAGGACGCACTGCCCGAACTGCGGCGCCGGCACGCGGCGGCACACGCCAGGATCCTGGCGCGTTAGCCAGGCGTTAGGACCGCCGCCGCGCTCGTTAGTGATCTGCCAGCGCGCCGCAACACCCTCGTTCCTGCAAGGGGAAGCGACCTCGTACAGGATCGCGACCCACGAACGAGAACCGGGGGAACCAGCCATGCGCACCACCACCCGTCCCACCCTGCTCGCCGTCGGCGCCGTCGCCGCGCTCGCCCTGTCCCTGACCGCCTGCAACGACGTCAGCGGCACGCAGGACAGCGGCGCCGCCGGCGCCGGCGCGTCAGCCGCCGCCCCGTCGGGTTCCACCTCGGCGACGGCGCCGGCTGCGGCCTCGGCATCGGCTGCGGCCTCGGCGCCGTCCGGGGGCAAGACGAGCACGAGCGGTGGAGGCAGTTCGTCCTCCGGCGCCGGTAAGGGCGGCGCCACCGCGGCCTGCACGACCAAGAACACCTCGGTGGCGTTCCTCCAGTCCTCGGGCCACGCCAGTGACGCGCAGCCCGCCGCCGCGACCCTCAAGATCACCAACAGCTCGGGTGCCCCCTGCACCATCGTCGGCCCGACGACCGTGGTCGCCGCCGACGACCAGGGCAAGGCGAGCCCGGTCTCGGGGGACAACTCCACGGCCGGCTCGGCAGCGGTCGACATCCCGGCGGGCGCCGCGGTGGTGGCGGACGTGCTGTACAACGACGTGAACGGCGAGGGCACCGCGTCGGCCCGTTACACCTGCCCGGTGCAGGCGTCCCACGTCAAGGTCGCGCTGCCCAAGGATGCGGGCACCACGGTGAACGTGATGAAGGCGAACGGCTCGCCGGGCGGCGTCTTCAGCGTCTGCGGCACCGAATTCAAGGTCGGGGCCTTCGCGGCACGGTAGGGGCTGGCGCGGCCCCGTCCGTTCGCACGATCCTCGGCATGACGGCGTGGATCAGGCGCCGGTGTAGGCAGGTGCAGGTGCAGGTGCCAGGCCGGGGCCGGCCTGCTCGTCGGGTGGCGGGGGAGAACCGGCGGGCCGTGCCGGTGTGATCGGCCGGCGACGTACGACAGGGACAGGGCGGGCGGGATGAGCGAGCACGGCCGACGGCGGCCGCACCGCACGGTGGACCGGGTCGTGTGGATCCTGGAGGCCGCCGCGCGGGCGCCGGGCGGGGTGACCGTGGCCGAGTTGGCGCGGGCGGCCGGGGCACCGGCGAGTTCGGTGCAGGACCTGGTCAACGGACTCGTCGCGACGGGGTTCCTGCTGGAACAGCGCCGGCGCTTCCGGCTCGGGCCCGCCCCGCACGTCCTCAACCTCATCGCCGGCCGGGTCGTCCCGCGGATCGGCCAGGACGAGCTCAACGAACTGAGCCGCGTCGCGGGTACCCCGGTGCTGCTCACGGTGCGGGTCGGGCTCGACGCCGTGCACCTGGCGCGCGGCGGCGAGGACGAGATCCCCCGCCTCCTGCCGCTGGCCGACGAGCACATGGCCCGGCCGCTCCTGCGCACCGCCGCGGGCCGTCTGCTGCTGGCTCTCACCGACGAGGCGGAGCGCCGCGGGCTGCTCGACGAGCTCGCCCGCCACGACCCCGAGGCGGTCGCCGAGTTCCGTCGCGCTCTTCCGGGGATCCGGGCGTCGCGGATCAGCCGCAGCGAGGGTCTGGCCGATCCCGAGGTCAGCGCGCTCGCGATCCCCGTCACCGACGGCCCCGTCGTCACGGGTGCCCTCGTTCTGACGCACCGGCGTCGTGGCCGCTCGGAGCGGCTGAGTCTGGACCGGGCGGCGGCCCGGCTCCTCGCGCACATCCAGGAGGGGCGGACGTGACGTCCGCACCGGTTCACGGATATCCGTGAACGCGGGCGCTCGTGCCGTGTCGGGAACGAACATCCCGGCATGACTTCGAACCCGCTGACCACGGCCGGGCCGACGCCTCCGCCGTCCACCGCCGAGATCGTCCTCCGGCTGCTGCACACGCTCGGCGACCCCGATCCGGCCCGGGGGGCCGAGGACGTCACCATCGTCGGGGCGGATCCCCTGGTGCCCTCGGTGCACCGCCTCGCCGACGCCATGTCCGCCGCGATCGGTGTCTTCGGGCGGCAGACGGCGGCGGTCGGCGAACAGCGCGGCCACCCGCACCAGAGGGTCGAGGTGCAGGCCGGGGCCGCGATCGACCAGCTCATGGCGACGTACCACACGACGCTCTCGGGACGCCCGCTCCTCTCCCTCCTCGACGACCCGACCCTGCTCGGCAACAGCGACTTCTACCGGGCGCGCGACGGCCGGTGGATCTTCATCATCACCACCTATCCGCATCTGCGGGACGCGGTCCACTCCGTGCTGAGGTGCGGGCTCGACAACGTGGGGATCGCGCAGGCCGTGGCCGGCTGGGACGCCTTCACGCTGGAGGAGGCCGTCTGCGCGCGGGGCGGCGTCGCCTGCGCGGTGCGCAGCCGGGAGGAGTGGCTCGCGCACCCCGCGGGGCGGTACGTCGCGCAGCGCCCGGTCGTCGAGATCGAATGTGTCGGCGACGGACCGGTCCGGCCGCTGGAGCCGATCGGTGCGGCGGACGAGGCGCTCGCGGGCGTACGGGTGCTCGATCTCACCCACGTCATCGCGGGTCCCGTCGCGGCGCGGCTGCTCGCCCAGTTCGGTGCCGACGTGCTGCACCTGTCGCGTCCCGACCGCCCCGACCCGATCCCGATGATCGCGATGACCGGCGGCGGCAAGCGCAACGCCTACTGCGACCTGCGCGACGACCACGACCGTGCGGCCTTCCACGACGCGCTCCAGGACGCGGACGTCTTCGTCCACGCCTACCGGGGACTCGCCCGGCACGGGGCGTCGACCGAGGAACTCGTCCGGCGCCGCCCCGGACTCATCACCCTCGAATACCACGCCTGGGGCGCCGACGGTCCGTGGGGCGAGCGCGGCGGGTTCGACCAACTCGCCTGCTCGGCCACCGGATTCGCCGTCGAGGAGTGGACCGACCGGCCGTCGCTGCCGCCGACGTACCTGCTCAACGACTACCTCGCCGCCTACCTCGGGGCTGCCGCCGTCGCAACGGCCCTGCGCCGACGTGCGGCGGAGGGCGGCTCGTGGCGGATCCGCGTGACCCTGGCCGGGGTGTGCCACTGGGTGCGGGAACTCGGTCTGCTCGCGCGGGAGGACGTACTCGGCCTGCCCCGGCCCGGGCGCGCGCCGCTCGCCGCGCTGTCGACCACGGAGACGGACTTCGGCCCGCTCACCGAACCGGCGACACCGTTCGCGTACAGCGGGCGCACGGTCCCCCAGCCCGGCCGGCGGACCCCGCTCGGGTCCGCTGCGCTCCAGTGGCGCTGAGCCACTTCTACGCGACCAGCCCTGGCAACCAACACCGCTGCCCCGTGCCGACCGATGCGGCGAGTCCTTTCGCATCCGCCTCGTCGGCAGCACGTGTCCGCGGCCGCCCGTACCGCACCACCGTTCACCCACCCCACCCGATACCCCAGGAGGCACAGCACGATGTCCGAGCAGCCGAGCGGCCCGTCCGGCCGGGGACTCCTCGCCGGAGTCCGCGTCATCGAACTGGCCAGCGTGATCATGGCTCCGTACGCCGCCCAGCAACTGGGAGACCTGGGCGCCGACGTGATCAAGGTCGAGCCGCCCACCGGTGACATGACGCGCCACTACCCGCCCCAGCGCCACCCCGGCATGGGCGGCGCGGCACTCAACCTGAACCGCAACAAGCGCAGCGCCGCCATCGACCTCAAGGCCCCGCACGGCCGCGACGCCCTGCTCGCCCTGCTGCGCACCGCCGACGTCCTCATCACCAACCTGCGCCCGCAGGCCCTGGCGAAGCTCCGCCTCGGCTACCACGACGTCGCGGCCGTCAACCCCGGCCTGATCTACGCCAACGCCCAGGGCTTCCGCAGCGACAGCCGCTACGGCACCCACGCCGCGTACGACGACATCATCCAGGCGGCCAGCGGCCTGGTCTGGCTCAACCACCAGGTCTCCGGCCAACCCCACTACGTTCCCACCGTGCTGGCCGACAAGATCTGCGGCATGCAGATCGCCCAGTCGGTCCTGGCCGCGCTGCACCACCGGGAGCACGGCGGCACCGGACAGCACATCGAGGTCCCGATGGTCGACACCATGCTCGCCTTCAACCTGGTCGAGCACCTGGGCGCGGCCGCCCTGGAGACCGACGGGGCGTTCGGCTCGCCGCGCTCGCTCAGCCCCCGGCGCCGCGCCCTGCGCACCGCCGACGGCTGGATGTGCATCCTGCCGCAGAGCGACCGCAACTGGCGGGACTTCACCGCCTTCGTGGGCCGCCCCGAACTGGCCGCCGACCCGCGCTTCGCCACCGGCCCCGACCGGGCCCGCAACGCCGACGCGTTCTATCCCTTGCTCGCCGGACTGACAGGACACCACACCAGTGCCCAGTGGCAGGAGTTCTGCGACCGGGCGGGCATCGCGGCCGCCCCCGTGCTCGACCTGGCCTCCGCCGCCACCACCGCCTACGCCCGCGAGGGCGGCCTGCTGCGCGAGGCCGACCACCCCACCGAGGGCCGCTACCGGGTCATCGGCCTCCCGGTCCGCTACTCGGCCTACCCGGAGCCGGAGCTGCGGCCCTGCCCGGCCATCGGCCAGCACACCGAGGAGGTCCTCCGCGAAGCCGGCTTCGACCCTTCCCTGCTGCACCCCGCAGGCTGACCGAACTCCCGTACCGAGAAGAAGCCAACCGCTCGTTCACCAGCCCAGGAGCGAATGAACCATGTCGCCTTCAACGCCGTCACCGATGGCATTCCCCGACGTCGTCCTGCCCGAATCGGCCCGCCGGCTCCGTACCGAGGTCCGCGCCTTTCTCGACGAGGAGCGCGCCTGCGGCACCGTACTCGGCCGCCCCGACTCCTGGCTGGCCGGCTGGGACCCCGACTTCAGCCGCCGCCTCGCGGAGCGCGGCTGGGTCGGCATGGCCCTGCCCGTCGAGTACGGCGGCGCCGGCCGCGGCTTCCTGGAGCGCTACGTGGTGATCGAGGAACTGCTCGCCGCCGGCGCCCCGGTCAGCGCCCACTGGGTCTCCGACCGGCAGGCCGGCCCGTCCGTCCTCCAGCACGGCACCGAGGAGCAGCGCCGCCTCTTCCTGCCCCGGATCGCCGCCGGGCAGTGCTTCTTCTCCATCGGCATGAGTGAGAAGAGCAGCGGCTCCGATCTCGCCTCGGTCGCCACCCGTGCCGAACGGACCGCCGACGGCTGGCGGTTGACCGGTACCAAGATGTGGACCGGCGGCGCTCACGTCAACGACTACGCCATCGTCCTCGCCCGCACCGATGAGGCCGAGGACAGGCACGCCGGCCTCAGCCAGTTCATCGTCGACCTGCGCGCCCCGGGCGTGCGGGTCGAGCCGATCCGGCTGATGAGCGGCGAGCACCGCTTCAACGCCCTCCACCTCGAAGGCGTCGACGTCCCCGACGGCATGCTGCTCGGGCAGCGGGGCGACGGCTGGAAGCAGGTCACCGGCGAACTCGCCTTCGAACGCAGCGGCCCCGAACGCTACCTGTCCACCTTCCCCCTGCTGGTCTCCCTGCTCCGCGAACTGGAGCGGCGCCCCGCGACAGCCGAACAGCTCACCCAGGTCGGCGTTCTGGCGGCGCGTCTGCACGGCATCCGCCGACTGTCCCTCGGCGTGGCCGCCGCCCTGGACACCGAAGCCTCGCCCGACACCCAGGCCGTCCTGGTCAAAGACCTCGGCACCCGCCTGGAGGGCACCCTGGTCGACACCGTCCGCAGCGTCCTGCCGACCACCGCCGACCCGCACGCCACCCCCGGCAGCCACCCGGAACTGCTCGCCTTCGCCCTGCTGCACAGCCCCGGCTACACGCTGCGCGGCGGCACCAACGAGATCCTTCGCGGCATCATCACTCGCGGTCTGGAGCAGCACTGATGAACACCCACACGATCGACACCAGCACCCCCGTCATCTCCGCCGACGCCTACGACACCACCGCCTTCCACGCCGACGCGGACTCCATCGCCGCCGTCACCAACACGACCGCCCCGGACGCCGTGGCCCTCCCCGCCCCGGACGCCCCGACCGCCGAACTCCTCGCCGCCGCCCAGGAGGCAGGACGCCGCGCCGTCCCCGCCCCTCTCGCCGAGACCGCCCTGGTCGCCCGCCCGCTGCTGCGCCGGGTCGGTCTCCCCGTCCCCGACGGCCCGCTCAGCTACGCCATCGCGCCCGAGCTGACGATCCGCTACGCCCGTCCGGCCGCCTCCCCCGTCGGCTCGGCCGGCTGCCTGGGCGACGACGACACCCTGCTGGTCACCGGCACCCTGCGTCGCGTCCCCTGGGCCCGCACCGCCACCGCCGTCACCGTCCTGGCCGCCGCCCCCTCCGGACCCGTCCTGTTCACCCTCGCCCCCGACCGGGCCGTCCTCACCCCCGGCGGCAACCTCGCCGAGGAACCCCGCGACGACCTGCACCTCCCCGCTCTCGAGATCCCCGCCTCGCAGGTCCGCCGGATCTCCCCGGAACTGCTCGACGAGGCCCGGCTCCGCGCAGCCCTGGCCCGGGCCGCCCTGATCGCCGGAGCCGCCGAACGCTGCGTGGAACTGACGGTCGCCCACACCACCGCCCGCACCCAGTTCGGCCGTCCGCTCAGCCGCTTCCAGGCGGTCAAGCAGGAGGAGGCGCGGCTCATCGAGGAGGCCGCCCTGGTACGCGCCGCCGTCCAAGCCGCGGCCACCCCCCTGGACACCGGCGGGGTGGCCGCCCACTTCGCCGTCGCCGCCGCCAAGACCCAGGCATCCGCCTCGGCCGCCGAGATCGCCCGCATCGCCCACCAACTCCACGGCGCCATAGGCATCACCCGGCTCAACCCGCTCCACCTCGCCACCACCCGCCTGTGGTCCTGGCGTGACGAGGACGGCGACGAAACCACCTGGGCGCCCGCCCTGGCCCGGTCCGTCACCGCCGCCACCCTCTGGCCCACCCTCACCGCCACGCCCTGACCCTTCGCCCCGCGCCTGTCGTCATTCGCGGTGCTCGACAGGGTGGAGTGTCGCCCACGACTCGTCCCGTCCCCCCGTCGAGCACGGCGTCCGGGGCGCCGCCGGAGTTGCCGACCAGCACCGGCAGGCCGGCCGCCGCCGCTTCCAGGAACACGATGCCGAGCCCCTCCACGGGGAGGGCGCTGTCGAAGGCGGCGGCGCCCGGGGTGGAGGACGTGTAGACGACGACGCCGTCCGGGGCGAAGCGTTCCGTCATCGCGTGGACGAAGGTCTCGATCCCTCCCTGTCGGGGCGGGAAGTCGTTGGTGACCACGAGTGTGCGCGGCATGGTTCAGGCCCGGCGGCCCAGTCGCCGGAGCAGGGCGTGGGTCCAGCGCAGTCGGCGTCGGGGGGCGTGACGGCCGGTGGGGTGTTGCCGGGGGACGGCGACGGTGCGCATGCGGTCTCCTGGATCGAGGGAATCCGGGCGGAGCCGGACCCAGCCGACCAGGACGAACGGCACCACGAGGTAGCCGAAGCGGGTGGCCGGGGCCAGGCAGATGGCGAGGGCCAGCCCGAGGGCCAGCCGGTCGGAGGCGGCGACGACGGTCCGGGGCGGGTGGGTCAGGAGCGAGGTGCCCACCGCGGCCGCGGCCAGCGCCAGGAGGGCGAGGGCGAGCGCGCGGCCCCCGGGCACGTGGGCTGCCAGGAGATGACCGGGCAGCGGGCTGTCCGCGGGGGAGGCGGTGACGCCGGCGCCGGTGGGGAACAGAACCGTGTGCTCCAGGAGGGCACCCGGGGTCGCCAGTACGGACGGGATCACCACCGTCCCGGCGGCGGCGACGGTGACGGCGAGGGCCCGCAGCGCCGCGCTCCGTCCCCGGACCGTCGCGAGCAGGACGAGCGCGACCGGGACGAGCGGCCAGGCCGTCCACTTCAAGGAGGCCGCCGCGCCCAGCGCCAGTCCGGTGCCGCCCGGCCGCCCGGTCCCGGCCAGCGCCAGCGCCAGGCACATCAGCGCGCTCACCGGCAGGTCCACCCCTCCGACGGCCAGTGGGAGGGCGACGGCGGGGAAAGCGGCGAGCGCCGCCAGCCCCACGCTTCCTCGACGCCCCGCGGTGATGCGGGCCGAGACGGCGGTCACCGCGAGGAAGGACAGCGTGAACCACCAGCGCGCGTCGCCGGCGACCACGTCGCCCAGCAGCGCGTGTGGCAGGCCGAAGACCGCCATGCCGGGAAGGTAGGGGTTGTAGTCCGCGAGGGCGGCGGGCCGGTCGAGGTACGGAACGCCCGTCGACAGCAGTCGCTCACCCGAGCGCTGGACGACGTCGAGCTCCAGTTGCCCCTGGCCGCGCAGGACCAGCAGGACCAGCGGGACCAGAACCGACCCGGCCGCGGCCACCCGGACCGCCCGGCGCCGCCACACCCCCTGCCCGAGTCCGCTGAGCAGCGCGGCCGCCAGGTACCCCCCGGCCGCGGTCGCGCCCCACACCCGGTGAGGGCCGAGGGTCGATGCCAGGCCCAGTCCTCCGGCGAAGAGCGCGCACAGCGTCCAGGCGACGACGGGCGGCAGCCGGTGTGCCCACCAGGCACCGGGCTCGGACGCGGTGGTGGAAACGGTGCGGTGCGTCAGCAGACGTGGTGCGCTCAACCGGCCCAGCCTCCTTGGTCGGGATGTGCACACCAGTCTCGGGATCCGGGAGGCCGGGATCGTCAAACCGGGATGCGATCCCGGACGTCAACCCGTGGTATGACGCCAACCCCCGTTGTCAACCCGTCAGTTGACGACGAGCACCGTCCTCTCCCGCAGAATCGGGGCATCAGTCCCGTGTGGCGCTCCGCGTTCGCCCACCTGCAGGCCTGGAGCCGTTCGGCCGCGTTCCCGTATGCCACCGGGGCAGTACCCGCGGTCGTCGAGATCATGTCCGCCGGCATCGGCTCCATGGCCCTGTGGCCCGGCTCGGGGTGCGGTGGACCCGGGCGCCGCACCCCCGATCGCGGAACGCGCAGGTCAGCGCACGCG
>NZ_LFVW01001048.1:0-2228 GCF_001182915.1 Kitasatospora sp. MY 5-36 | reverse complement strand
CCCCGGGCGGGCAGGCTGCGCGCCGGGCGGCCGGTCGGGTCCAACGGGACGGTCGCCGCGAACGCGGCCGCCGGCACGACTGCGGGCGCCCCCACTGCCTCGCCCGCGCCGTCCGCGCTGGAGGAGAGCTGATGCACCTCGCCTACCCCGCCGTCCTCGCCGCGCTGCTGTTCAGCGTCGGCGTGTACGGCGTGCTCGCCCGGCGCAACGCCGTCCTGGTGCTGATGTCCGTCGAGCTGATGCTCAACGCCGTCAACCTCAACCTGGTCGCCTTCGACGCGTGGCTGCGGGACTCGCTGCACGCCGGGCAGGCGCTCACCCTGTTCACCATCACCGTCGCCGCCGCCGAGGTCGGGCTGGGGCTCGCCATCGTCCTGCTGCTGTTCCGGGCCCGGGGCACCGCGGACATCGACCGGGCCACCGCGCTCGGTGACCCGGGCGAGGCGCTCGCCGTCGAGGAGACGCCGGTCGGCGCCGGGACGCCGACCGGAGCCGAGGCACTGAAGGGCCAGGCCGCCGCATGAACCTCGCCCTGCCCGTACTCGTCCCCGCGCTGCCCGCGCTCGGCGCCGCCGCGACCCTGGCCGTCGGCCGGAAGGCGCCCGGGCTGGCCCGGCCGCTGGCGATCGTCCCGGTCGCCGTCGCGGCCGTGCTCGCCCTGGTGGTCGCCCTCCAGCTCGGCACCGGCCGGACCCTGGACGCCGGCACCCGGCTCACCCCGACCGGCGGCCCGGACATCACGCTCGGCCTCCACCTGGACGGCTTCAGCTCGCTGATCTCCGTGCTGGTCGGCCTGGTCGCCACCTGCGTCCAGGTCTACTCGACCGCGTACCTCAAGGAGGACCCGCGCTACCCCTCGTACGCGGCGCTGGTCTCGCTGTTCACCGCGGCGATGTTCCTGGTGGTCTACTCGGGCGACCTGATCGTGCTGCTGGTCGGCTGGGAGGTCATGGGCCTGTGCTCGTACTTCCTGATCGGCCACCACTGGGAGACCGCGGACGCCCGCTCGGCCTCGCTGAAGGCCTTCCTGGTCACCAAGCTCGGTGACGTGCCGTTCCTGTTCGGGATCTTCCTGCTCGGCGCGGACGCCGGCAGCTTCCGCGTCCCGGACGTGCTGGCGGCCGCGACGGAGGGCCGGCTCGGGCACCCGACGCTGACCGCGCTGCTGCTGCTCGCCGGCGTGGCCGGCAAGAGCGCCCAGTTCCCGCTGCACACCTGGCTCCCGGACGCGATGGCCGGCCCGACCCCGGTGTCCGCGCTGATCCACGCCGCCACCATGGTCGCGGCCGGCATCTACCTGGTCGCCCGGCTGCTGCCGGTGTTCCTGCTGTCGGGCGCGGCGCTGGTCGTGCTCGCGGTGATGGCCGCCGTGACGATGATCGGCTCGGCGCTCTGCGCGCTCGCCCAGGACGACCTCAAACGGGTGCTCGCCTACTCCACCGTCGGCCAGCTCGGCTACATGGCCGGCGCGCTGGCCAGCGGGGACCGCGAGGCCTCGGTCTTCCACCTGGTCAGCCACGGCGCGTTCAAGGCGCTGCTGTTCCTGGCCGCCGGTGTGGTGATCCACGCCGCGCACACCAACTCGATCTCCACGATGTCCCGCATGCCCGGGCTGCGCAAGCGGGTGCCGGACGCCTACTGGACGACGGGCATCGCGCTCGTCGCCCTGGTCGGGCTGCCGCCGTTCTCCGGCTTCTTCAGCAAGGAGGCGGTGCTGACCGCCGCCGAGCACGCCGCCAACGGCGAGGCGCTGACCAACGGGCTCGGCCCGGCCTCGGCGGTGCCGCAGGCGGCCGGGTGGATCGTGCTGATCTCCGCCGGGTTGACCGCGCTGCTCACCGCCGCGTACGCGACCAGGCTCTTCCTGCTGGCGTTCCACAGCCCGGCCGGGGCCGCCGTGCCGACGGCCGCGGCCGCCAAGGCCCGGGTCCAGGTCCTGGCACCGGCCGACCACGAGGCAGGCGCGCCGTACTCGCCCGAACTCGACGAGGCCGACCCGGCCACCGCCGAGCCGCCCGCGATGCGCTGGCCGCTCTGGGTGCTGGCCGTGCCGACCATGGGCTTCGGCATCGTCGGCCTGCGCTCGGACTGGCTGCCCGCGCTCCTGGACGGCGGCTCGCTGCGGCCCTCCGCGGTCACCGCCGTCACCGGGACCGGGCTCGCCGCGGTCGGCGTGATCGCCGCGTACGGCGCCTGGCGCTCGGCGACCGCCCGGCTGGGCACCGGCC
>NZ_LFVW01001047.1:0-2238 GCF_001182915.1 Kitasatospora sp. MY 5-36 | reverse complement strand
GACCAGCGCGGGGTCGGCGAGAGCACCAAGGCGGTCTGCCAGACCCCGGAGGAGTTCCAGGAGTTCCTGGCCGGCGACTACCGCGACCAGTCCCCCGCCGCGATCGACCGGGTCATCGCCAACTCGAAGAAGCTGGTCGCCGGTTGCCAGGAGCGCAGCGGGGACCTCCTCCCCTACCTGACCACCGAGCAGACGGCCCACGACATCGACCTGTTCCGCGGCCTGCTCGGCGAGCGCAGGCTCAGCTACTACGGCCCGTCCTACGCCTCCATGATCGGCGCCTACTACGGGACGCTCTTCCCGCACCGGGTCGAACGGATGGTGCTGGACAGCAACATCGGCTTCGACGGCACCTGGGAGGCCTTCGAGCTGGGCCAGCCGATGAGCTTCCAGCGCCGCTTCGACGAGGACTTCGTGCCCTGGCTCGCGGCCCGGGACGCCACGTACCACTGGGGCGCCACGCCGGAGCAGGTGCGGGCGCACTGGGAGCAGCGGCGGGCCGCGCTGCACGACTCCCCCATCGTCGAGGGCCCGGTGACGATCGGCCCGAACCAGCTGGACAGCCTCACCATGTCGGCGATCTACCGGGCGGCCAACTTCCCCGACCTGGCCGGGATCCTGGCCACCGTCGACGACTGGCAGGGTGCCGCTCCGGCGACCAGGGCGGCGGCCGCGAAGGCCTTCAACAGCTACCTCAGCCCGGAGTTCCTCGCCGAGTACTTCGCGGTGACCTGCAACGACACCCCGTGGACCAGGGACCTGGGCAGCTGGATCGAGCGCGGCGCCGAGAACACCGCCCGCTGGCCGCTGGCCGGGGCCCGGACGCTCGCCTTCAGTGCGGTCTGCGCCGCCTGGCCGGTCGCCCCGGCGCCCAAGGTCACGGTGACCGGCGCCCACCTGCCGACCACGCTGATGCTCAACTCGGTGCACGATCCGGCGACCTACTACGAGGCCGCGCTCGGCGCCCACCGCGCGCTGCGCGGCTCCAGGCTGGTCACCGTCACCGGGAGCGGCGACCACGGCCAGTACCCCACGTCCAACACCTGCGTCAGCGCGGTGGTCGAGCGCTACCTGCTGGACGGCACCGCACCGGGGCGCGACCTCACCTGCCCCTCCCCGCAGGCCGGTTGAGACCGGCCGCCGGTCAGTTCCGGGGCCGCGCCCGCAGTCTGCCCCGGAGCCAGGCGAAGCCGACGGCCAGCCCGGCGAACCCTCCGACGGCGAGCTTGATCCCGGCCTTGGCGACGATCCAGCCGACCCACGGGACGCCCCACCCCAGCCAGTGGAACACGGCCAGCAGGACCGCGGCGCCGGACAGCGCCGCGAGCAGGGTGACCACGACGGCGGCGGCCCGTGAGAGCTCCCGCGCGCCGTCGGCGTGCTCCCCCGCGGCCGTGCCGTCCGGGTCGGCGGTCGGGTCCTTCGTCATCTCGTTCGTACCCCCCTCGGTCATGAGGGCGATGATACGGCGTCAGCGGTAGGCGTGGTGGGTGTCCCCGACGTGCTCGCCGGTCTCGTCGTCGGGGAAGCTGACGGCCATGGTGACGCGGTACTCGTGGACGTCCTCGCGGTGTCCCGGCACCCGCGCCCAGGCCAGCGAGTGCACCTCGGCCTCGGGAGCCTGCCGGCACCAGGCGGCGGCCTCCTCCAGGACGCCGGCGGGGGACCGCCCGGTGCACACCACGGCGGTGTACGCGGCGACCGCGACGTCCCCACCGGAGCGGCGGGTGCGCGACACCGCCCGGACGGCCGCGGCGGCCTGGGTCAGGTCACGGGCCAGGTCGTCCACCACCCGAGGGGGAGCCGGCAGGACGACCGTCCCCTCGGCGAGGGTCTCCGGCAGGTTCGGGCTCACGGTCTGGACCTCCATCCGCATCATCACGCGGCACAGCATGCCGGGCAGTCATTCCTGGCATGCCCATTTTCACCAGAACGTCACCCGTCCAGGGCCGAGTCGGGGTCGCGCCCTGGCGTCCCGACGTCCTTCCTGGTAGTGGCGCCACCGACGCCCTCCGACGTTCCAGCAGGTCAGCAGGGGCGGCAGCGGGCGGCGCCGGGGGGCCCGAAACGCCGCGGACGCACCACCCCCGTGCCCCGAACCGCCGGTCCGGCGCCCGGGAGCGCCCGTCCCACCGGTGTTGGCCTCACAGTCAACTCTCCGTACCGGAACGGGAGTTGCCGCCGGGTCGCGGTCGGGAGGCGGTAGGCGGCACAGGCGGCCGGACGGCACGGCGCCCG
>NZ_LFVW01001046.1:0-2252 GCF_001182915.1 Kitasatospora sp. MY 5-36 | reverse complement strand
GGGCTCGGCGTCCGGGCCGGCCGCCTGCTCGGCCTTGCTGGCGAGGTCCCGCAGCCGCCGCCGGCCGGCCTGGACGGCGGCCTCCTGGCCGCGCCGCTGCTCGGCCAGCCAGGCCTCCACGTACTGGAACCGCTCGGTGTCGAACAGCCGCCGCAGCAGCTTGCCGCGCTCCTCCGAGTCGGCCTTGAGGAAGCGGGCGAAGTCGCCCTGCGGCAGCAGCACCACCTGGCAGAACTGCTCCCGGTTCATGCCGACCAGCCGGTGGATCTCCTCCCCGGCCTCCTGGTGCGACTTGCTGAGCCCCCGCCAGCCGGGCGTGCCGTCGCCCGTGTCGGCGACCCACTCGCGCAGCAGGGTCTGCGCCCGCTCCACGGTGGTGCCGGTGCCGACCTTCTTCGGCCGGCGCTGCTCCGGCAGCCGGGTGACCTGGAGCCGCCGCCCGCCGAGGGTCAGCTCCAGCTCCACCGAGGTCAGCCGCTTCGGGTCGGCGTGGTCGCTGCGCAGCCGGTTGGCCCGGCGCGCGCCCGGCGTCTCGCCGTACAGGGCGAAGCAGACCGCGTCCAGCACGCTGGTCTTGCCCGCGCCCGTGGCGCCGCGCAGCAGGAACAGCCCGCCGGCGGCGAGCGCGTCGAAGTCCACCGTCTCGCTGCCCGCGAACGGGCCGAAGGCGGTGACGGTGAGCTTGTGCAGCCTCATCGGGGCAGGTCCGCCTTCCGGTCGGTGGTCTCCCGGACGTGCTCGAAGCCCTCGCGCAGCCAGCCGAGCTCGTCCGGCTCCGGCTCGGCACCGGGGCGGACGTGCCGCAGGAAGCCCTCCGCGATCTCCAGGTCCCCGCGGCCGCTGACCCGCGCCGCGTACGACTGCGAGGGCTCGGCCTCGCTCCGCTCGGGGTCGAACAGCAGCTGGAGGGTGTGCGGGAAGCGGCGGCGCAACCGCTCCATCGGCTCGCTCGGCCGGGCCGCGTCGGTGAGCGTGGCCTGCACCCAGGACTGCTCGTGCTCGGCGTACCCCTCCTCGGTGAGCAGCGCGTCGAGGGTGCCGCGCAGCGTCGCCAGTCGGCGCGGCTCGGGGCAGCGGACGCGCTCCGCCGTCACCGAGCCATCGGCGGCCAGGTCGACCAGCCACATGGTCTTGCGCTGCTTCACCTCGGAGAAGGAGTAGGCGAGCGGGGAGCCGCTGTAGCGCAGGTGCGGGGCGAGCGTCTGGCAGCCGTGCAGGTGGCCGAGCGCCGCGTAGTGCACCCCGTCGAAGACCGACGCGGGTACGGAGGCGACGCCGCCGACCGCGATGTCCCGTTCGCTGTCGCTCGGCGCGCCGCCGGTGACGAAGGCGTGCGCCAGCACCACCGCCCGGGTGCCGGACGGGCGCGCCGCGAGATCCGCCCGGACCTGGTCCATCGCGGCGCCGAGCACCGCGGCGTGCCCGCCCTTCGCCAGCCCGAACCGCTCGCGGACCAGTGTCGGCTCCAGGTAGGGGAGCCCGTACACCGCCACCGGGCCGTGTACGTCCGCCAGCAGGACGGGCTCGGCGCACTCGCCCGGGTCGGTCCGCAAGTGGATGCCGGCCCGCCCGATCAGCCCCGCCCCGACGCCGAGGCGGCGGGCCGAGTCGTGGTTGCCGCTGATGAAGACCGTCGGCACCCCGAGGTCCGCCAGCCGGTGCAGCACGTCGTCGAACAGCGCGACCGCTTCCAACCCGGGCAGCGCCCGGTCGTACACGTCCCCCGCGACCAGCACGGCGTCCACGCCCTCGGACCGGACCACTTCCACCAGGTGGTCCAGGAAGGCGCGCTGGGCGTCGTGCAGGCTCTCCCGGTGGAACGAGCGCCCGAGATGCCAGTCGGAGGTATGCAGCAGTCGCATGGTCCCCGACCCTAACGCGCAGCACTGACAATCCCGCCCGGCCCGGTGGAAACCACACGTCCCGGAACTCCCGGGAGTTCCGGGGGGACGGCGGGCTGCGGGCGCCGTGCGGTGCCGGTGAGGGTGGCGCTGAGCTTGTTCGATTACTTGGGGTGAATTGTCAGTGGCTCTGTGTATGTTCCTCGGCGTCGGCCACCCCCGGTCGGGGCGGCCGACGAGGTCCGGAGTCGGGCGAGCGAGAAGGAGGAGTCATGACTGTCGTGCGGGAGTCGGTGTGCGAGGCGCTGGGCGCTGCGGTGGGGCGTCCGTCGCGGGGGCGGCGGCGGGTGCTGGTGATGGCCGGGCGGAGGCCGGGCGGCGGTGTCGGCGGGGTGTCGGCCGCCGGGCCCG
>NZ_LFVW01001045.1:0-2254 GCF_001182915.1 Kitasatospora sp. MY 5-36 | reverse complement strand
CGGGGTCGTCCCGCCGGCGGTGGTGCCCGGTTCGCCGCCGCCCGCGCCGGTGCCGCCGGGCGTGCCCGCGGTCGGCCCGGGGTACTTCGCCGCGCTCAGCTACCGGGGCCCGGACGGCTCGGAGCAGAAGCTGCTGCACCGCAGCGAGCCCGGCACCCCGCACCCGGAGTGGAAGATCCTCCAGGACCTGCGCCGGCTCAACGTGCCGCCGGAGCAGGTGCTGGAGCTCTACACCGAGCTGGAGTCCTGCGACCTGCCGGGCGGCTACTGCAACCGCATGATCGCCGCGTCCTGGCCGAACGTCCGGCTCACCCACACCGCCCCGTACGGCCGCGACCACGCCTCCCGGCAGGCCGGGATGGCCGAGCTGCTCGACCACCTGGACGAGCTGCACCAGCTGGCGTCCGGCGCCCAGCGGGTCCGCCCGTTCCGGGTGCCGCCGCCCGCGCCGGGGACGGTCCAGGCGCTGCCGCCGCTCCCGCCGCAGCAGCTCGCCCAGGAGACCGGGGCCGCCTTCGGGCAGAACCTGTTCCGCTACGAGCAACGCGCCGTCTCCCGCCAGGGCGTGCCCGAGCCGGTGTCCCAGACCCTGATGTGGGCCGGGCTGCCGCGCGACTTCGGGCCGTTCTTCTGGGCGCAGGCGCAGGAGGGCCGTCCGATCCCGACGCTCGCCGAGCTGGCCGCCGAGCGCGGCCTCGCCGCGGGCCCGGACTTCGGCGGCTACCTGGTGCTGGGCAACGACTACGGCCGCCAGCTGTGCGTCCAGTACGGCACCGCGCACGTGGTGGCCGTGGACATCGATGGAACCGGCCAGCCGCCCAGGTTCGTCAACAGCGGTGTACCGGAGTTCGTCCGCTCGCTGGCCCTGCTGGGCCGGATGTGGCGGCTCCGGTACGGGCTGACGCCGGACCAGGCCGGTCGATGGACGACCGACTTCCAGGCCCAGCTCGCCGCGATCGACCCGGCGGCCCTGCAGAACGCGGACACGTGGTGGGCCGTGCTGCTGGAGCAGTTCTGGGACGGCCTGCTGTAGCGGGTCGTCGCTGATCCTCGCAGGTGGGAGGGGTCGTTCCGGTGTCCGGAACGACCCCTTCGGCATGCCGACGCAGCCGTGCCTCGTTGGGGTTTCGCCCGGATCTGCGCAAAATAGGTCAAGAGGATGGGTCTATTCGTCCGGTCCTCGACACATTCCGGTCCGTACGACGGCGGAATCCGGCCCCGGCCTCCGAACCGGTTCCGGATCCGTCCGTTCCGTCCGATCATGGGCTCCGCAGCCCGCGAAACGAGGGGAAGAGCCCATGAGCGACGCCGTCCCCCAGTACGGCTTCACCCAGGCCCGCCGTGGCTACGTGCCCGAGCAGGTCGACCGAGCCCTGGCCGCCCTCACCGCGCAGCGTGACGAGGCGTGGGAGCGGCTGAGCGTCCTGGGCGCAGGCATCCGGCAGATGGAGGCCCGACTGGCCGACATCCGCCGGACCGCCGAGGACGCCCCGGAGCCCGACTACCAGGTGCTCAGCGAGCAGGCCGCCGGACTGGCCGCGATGGCCGAGAACGAGGCGCGCGCCGTCCGGGAGAAGGCCGAGCGCTTCGCCGAGGACCTGCGGGACGAGGTCTACGAGGCCGGCCAGGCCGCCGACCGCGCCGCCAAGGAGTACGGCACCACGACCCGTACCGACGCCGACGCGGCCGCCCGACGCACCGAGGAGCGGACCCGGGCCGAGGCCGAGGGCATCCGGTCCGACGCCGACCGGGAGAGCCGTTCCGCCCGGGACGCCGCCACCGCCTACGCCGCCAAGGTGCGGGTGGCCGCCGCCGAGGCCAGCGAGCAGGCCGAGGCCGAGCTGGCCACCCGGCGCCGCAAGGCCGACGAGACCTTCGCCGCCGCCCAGGCCAAGGCCGACGCCGAGGACACCGAGGTCTCGGCGACCGCCGAGCGCCGGGTCAAGGAGGCGGAGCAGCAGCGGGAGACCGTGCTGAACCGGATCAAGCAGCTGGAGACGGACGCCCAGGCCAAGGCCGACCAGCTGATCGAGCAGGCCCGCCGGGAGGCCGAGAAGATCAACGCGGAGAGCGAGCGCGAGCAGCGCGAGTTCGACACCCGGCTGGACACGGTGCAGCAGCACCTGGACCACATCAAGGCCACGCTGGCCTCGCTCACCGGGGCGGCGGTCGGCCAGATCGAGCCCGAGGTGGCGGCCGCGGCCGCCGCGGCCGTCCAGGCCTCCGGCGCGGCCGCCACGACCCCCGCGCCGCG
>NZ_LFVW01001044.1:0-2258 GCF_001182915.1 Kitasatospora sp. MY 5-36 | reverse complement strand
GCCGCCCGCGGCCGGGGCGTCCCCGAGCGGGGCGTCGCCGACCGGCTGGTCGCCGTCCTCGTGCGGCTGCCCGCCGAGGCGCTTGCGCTGGCGCACGAAGCGCAGCGCGGCCAGCAGCAGCAGGACGCCGGCGCCCGCGAAGACGTACAGCACGCCGTTGGTCACCGAGGTGACCTCCACCGTGAACTTCTGCGCCTCGCCGTACGGCCGGGAGTCGGGGCCGGTGGTCCACAGCTGGGCGGTCATCGCGACCGGCCCGTTGTTGTGCGCCTCGGCGTTGAAGCGCAGCGTCACGCTCTGCGAGGCCGGGAGGACCAGCTCCTCCTCCTTGCTCACCCGCAGCCTGTTCGGCTGGGCCGAGGTGAGCACCAGCTTCAGGTTGGTGACCGTCTGGGTCAGGTCGTTGCGGACGCTGACCTGGAGCAGGCCGGACTCGCCGGCCAGGGTGACCACGTTCTTCCTCGGCACCTGGACGGCCTTGGTCAGCTCCTTCAGGTACCCCGTGACGCCGGCCCGGTAGGTGCTCCCGGCCGGCGGCTGGCTGCGCCACTCGGTGGACAGCGAGCGGACCATCGCGGCGCTGAACGGGCCGCGCACCCGCTGCGGCAGGGTGAGCACCCGCATCAGGGTGTCCAGGTCGTGCTGGATGTCGTCGGTGCGGCTCAGGTCGGCCGCCGGCAGCTCCGAGGCGCGGATCTGGGTCGGGTAGTCGGTGGGCGCCGGGACGGCGGTGTTGGCCTTCGGGTCGGCCGCGGACTGGGCCACCGCGTCCAGCTTGACCGAGGAGATCCACTTGCCGTCCGCCGTCTGGAGGGCGTTCGCCAGCGCCTTGGCGCCGGCGGTGCTCAGCTCGCGGGGCGGCAGGACGAGCAGTCCGCGCTGGTTCTGCGG
This sequence comes from Kitasatospora sp. MY 5-36, assembly GCF_001182915.1. Classification (NCBI taxonomy): domain Bacteria; kingdom Bacillati; phylum Actinomycetota; class Actinomycetes; order Kitasatosporales; family Streptomycetaceae; genus Kitasatospora; species Kitasatospora sp. MY 5-36. Next base: position 1,367 of record NZ_LFVW01001044.1, on the reverse strand, counting down.
CTGCTCGTGGGTGATCGCGAAGGTCTCGGCGAGGAAGCGCTGGGTGGCGTCGGTCTGCGCCTGCGGGCTGCTCAGGTCCTTGTCGAAGAGCGCGGAGACGGTCTCGTCGGCCACCACGGCGCTCTGCCCGCTGCCGATCGGGCGGACCGCGGTCGGGGTGTAGGTGAGCGAGTCCGGCTCCGGCATGCTCGCGCCGTCGACCAGCACCAGCCCGTTGCCGGACTGCTGGGCGAGGGCGGCGATCTGCTGGTCGAGGTAGCCCCGGTACGGCCAGGCGACGTCCGAGCGGGTGTCCACGGAGAGCCGGCCCTCGACGGTCAGCCGGCCGGCGGTGGACGCCTTGCTCAGCGCGGTGGTCATCCCGGCCAGGTCGGAGCCGTTGTGGGCGATCGAGGCGAGGTCCGGGTCGGCGTACGGCAGCGAGACCACCTGGCTGCCCGGCTTGGCGACGGCGGCCCGCAGCTTGTCCAGCCAGGCGACGGCGGCGGCCGAGGCGGGCACCTGGACGGTGTTGTCGTCCTTGGCGGACTTGCCCGCGGCCTCGGTGCCCGGCTTCTGCACCCGGTAGGGCTTGGTCATCGCGAGCGCGGCGTCCAGCAGGTCCGGGTCGATCACCCAGGTCAGGCCGTTCAGCTTCGCGCCGGTGTCGACCAGCTCGTACAGCCGGCCGCCCGGGGCGAACTCGCCGGCCAGGCTGTCGTCGCGCAGCACCGGGGTCGGCTGGTCGCTGTTGTCGGCGGTGGTCTGGGCGGCCAGCACCGGCGCGTGCACCAGCGGCCAGATCGTGGCGACCTTCGTCGGCTGCGCCTCGGCGCCGCCCGGGTTGTACGGCAGGAAGGTCCGGGCGATGCCCAGGGCGCGGTCGCGCGGGTTGTCGCCGGTCCCGCCCCAGGCGTCCACCGCGAGCTCGTACGCGCCGCTCGCGGAGAAGCCGAGGTCGCTCACCGCGACGCTCAGGGTGTACGGCTGGCTCTGCCCCGGGTTCAGCTCCGGCAGGGCGTACTGCGGGCTGTCCAGCTCCACGCCGTCCTTGCTGTCCGGCGTGGAGCGGTCGGCCACGTTGGCCAGGTCGCTGCGCCGGTCCAGCGGTTTGCCGGAGTACGGCTTGCGGACGGCCGCGTGGGCGCCCTTGATCGCCGACTTGCCGGCGTTGGTGACCTGGCCGGTGATCGTCACGATCCCGCCCGGGGCGGCCACCTGCGGGTTCAGCGTGTCGATGGTCATCACCACCGGGTACTCGGCCGTGGCGGTGGAGTCGCCGGCCGGCCGGACGTTGCCGCCGGCGGGCAGCGCACCGGCCGGGGAGGCCGTGAAGAGGGTCAGGGCGGCCGCGCAGGCGGCGGCCAGGCGCTGGCCCGCACGGCGCG
>NZ_LFVW01001043.1:0-2258 GCF_001182915.1 Kitasatospora sp. MY 5-36 | reverse complement strand
GCGGTCCGCCCGGCCACCGCCGTCTTCCAGGCGCCGGTGTTCCAGGAGCCCGCCTCCTTCGTCGCGCCGTCCGCTCAGGCGGCACCGGCCGCGCCGTCCGCTCCGGCGGCGCAGGCCGCTCCGCAGCAGCCCGCCGCCGCCCCGGCGAAGGCCGAGGCTCCGGCCGCGGCCCCGGTGCAGGCCGGGCGCGAGGAGGAGGACGACGAGTTCGAGTACAGCGGTGTCGGCCGTCGCCGCCGGGTCCGCACCCGGGTCGAGCCGACCCGTCGCAAGTCGGGCGCCCAGGCTCCGGTGAAGGCCGCCGCGAAGGCCGCCAAGGCCGCGGCGAAGGCGCCGGTCGCGGCGCCCGTCGTCGAGGTCCCGGTCGTCGAGGCGCCCGCCGTCGAGGCCCCCGCCGCCGGTCCGGAGACCGAGGACGAGTGGGAGGACGGCCGTCCGTCGCGCCGTCGCCGCCGGGGCGGTCGCCGTCGTCGCCGCGGTGAGGCCGAGGAGTTCGAGGCCGCCGACGCCGTCGGGACCGAGCAGTCCGTCGAGGAGTCGGCCGAGGCCGTCGCCGAGGAGGAGGGCGAGGAGGACGACGACCTGGCCGCCGGCCTGTCCTCGTCGCGCCGCCGCCGTCGCCGTCGCCGCCGCAGCGGTGAGGCCGGCGCCGTCGAGACCGCCGAGACCACCGAGGACGGCGTCCGTACGGTGGTGAAGGTGCGCGAGCCGCGCCGCCGTTCCACCGAGCCGTCGTTCGACCCGGACGAGGTGCAGTCCATCAAGGGCTCGACCCGTCTGGAGGCCAAGAAGCAGCGCCGCCGCGAGGGCCGCGAGCTGGGCCGCCGCCGGGTGCCGATCATCACCGAGGCCGAGTTCCTGGCCCGCCGCGAGTCGGTCGAGCGCGTCATGGTGGTGCGCCAGAGCGGCCAGCGGACCCAGATCGGCGTCCTCGAGGACGGCGTGCTGGTCGAGCACTACGTCAACAAGGAGCAGGCCACCTCGTACGTCGGCAACGTCTACCTGGGCAAGGTCCAGAACGTGCTGCCGTCGATGGAGGCCGCCTTCGTCGACATCGGCAAGGGCCGCAACGCGGTGCTGTACGCCGGCGAGGTCAACTTCGGCGCGCTGGGCCACGGCGGCCCGCGCCGGATCGAGTCGGTGCTGAAGTCCGGCCAGTCCGTGCTGGTGCAGGTCTCCAAGGACCCGATCGGCCACAAGGGCGCCCGCCTGACCAGCCAGATCTCGCTGCCCGGCCGCTACCTGGTGTACGTGCCCGAGGGCTCGATGACCGGCATCTCGCGCAAGCTCCCGGAGAACGAGCGCGCCCGGCTGAAGCAGATCCTCAAGAAGATCGTCCCGGACGACGCGGGCGTCATCGTGCGCACCGCCGCCGAGGGCGCCTCCGAGGAGGAGCTGACCCGCGACGTCCAGCGCCTCCAGCAGCAGTGGGAGGACATCCAGAAGAAGGCCGCGACCGGCAACGCCCCGGCGCTGCTGTACGGCGAGCCGGACATGACCGTCCGGGTCGTCCGCGACATCTTCAACGAGGACTTCACCAAGGTCATCGTCTCCGGCGACGAGGCGTGGAAGACCATCCACGAGTACGTCTCCAACGTGGCCCCGGACCTCGCCGAGCGGCTCCAGCGGTGGACCTCCGAGGTGGACGTGTTCGCCACCTACCGGATCGACGAGCAGCTGATGAAGGCGCTGGACCGCAAGGTCTGGCTGCCCAGCGGCGGTTCGCTGGTGATCGACCGCACCGAGGCGATGGTCGTCATCGACGTCAACACCGGGAAGTTCGTCGGCCAGGGCGGCAACCTGGAGGAGACGGTCACCCGGAACAACATCGAGGCGGCCGAGGAGATCGTGCGCCAGCTGCGGCTGCGCGACCTCGGCGGCATCATCGTGATCGACTTCATCGACATGGTGCTGGAGTCCAACCGCGACCTGGTGCTGCGCCGCCTGCTGGAGTGCCTGGGCCGGGACCGGACCAAGCACCAGGTGGCCGAGGTCACCTCGCTGGGCCTGGTCCAGATGACCCGCAAGCGGGTCGGCCAGGGCCTGCTGGAGTCCTTCTCCGAGCCGTGCGTGCACTGCAACGGCCGCGGCGTGATCGTCCACATGGAGCAGCCGAGCGCCCACGTCCACGCCCCCGTGGTGGCGGGCGAGGCCGGTGCGGGCAGCGGCAAGCGCCGTCGCCGGGGCAAGGGCGGCGCGGGCCACGAGGAGCCGCAGGCCGTCGAGGCCGCGGTGGCCGTGGCGGCCGAGCCGGTCGC
>NZ_LFVW01001042.1:0-2260 GCF_001182915.1 Kitasatospora sp. MY 5-36 | reverse complement strand
CCTGGTCGGCGCTGTACGCCGAGGACGCCGGGCTGCTCGCCGAAGCTCCGCTCGCCCGGCTGCGGGCCGAGCTGCGGACGGCGCTGGCCGGTCTGGACCGCGACGCCGCCGACCGCTGCTGGGCCCAGGCCCGCGAGGCGTACGCCCTCGGCCGGATCACCACCGCCGAGGAGGCCGTCGCGGCCACCTGGCGCTGGCGCGACGGCCGGTTCCCCCGTCTGGTCCACCTGTGCGGCCCCTCCGGCAGCGGCAAGAGCAGCTTCGCCGCCGGGCTCACCGGCGTGACCGCCCGGATCAGCCTGGACGACCTGCGCGCCGCCCGGGGCTCGCGCGCCGACCAGCGCGACAACGCCGATGTGCTGCGCGAGGGCCTGGCCCGACTGGACGCCGCCCTGGCCGCCGCACCGGCCCCCGGCCCTGGAGAATCCACCGGTGACCCTGCGGGATCCACCGGCGCCACCGCCGTCTGGGACGCCACCTCGCTCAACCGCCAGCAGCGCTCCCACGTCCACGCCGTCGCCCAGCGCCGCGACGCCCTGGTCACCCAGGTGGTGCTGGTGGTCGGCGAGGAGGAGCTGCTGCGCCGCAACGCCGTCCGCCCGCACCCCGTGCCCGACCAGGTGCTCACCGCGCAGCTGCACCGCTTCGGCCCGCCCTACCCCGGCCAGGCGCACCGCACCTGGTACGTCGGCCCCGGTGGCACCGTGGAGGACACCGCGGGCACGCTCGACGAGCAGGAGGACTGATGCGCCCCATCGAACAGATCTGCCAGCGCATCCGCTGGGACGCCCGCTTCGACCCGGCGCGGTTCACCCTGGGCGTGCGCCACCGCGACGACCGCACCGAGCGCGTCCCGCTGGAGGCCTTCACCGCCTCCGGCGAGATCCCCTGGCACCGGGTGCACTGGGTCGAGGCGGACGGCGTACGGGTCTGGGACCGCGCCTCGGGCGTGGACCTGCTCGACCGCACCGAGGCCGGGCGCCGCACCGACCCGCCGCTCCTGCCCGCGCCCTTCTTCACCGCGACCACCCCGTACGCCTGGCACCCGGACGGCGGCTGGCGGCCGGCCCGGACCGGCGAGACCACCGAGACCGCCGGGACCGCCACCACGGCCACCGGCCTGCGCGTGGTCACCTGGAACACCCTGTGGGACCGCTACGACGCCGACCGGATCGCCACCGCCCGGCGCCGCCCGCTGCTGCTCGCCGCGCTGGCGGCCGCCGACGCCGACGTCATCGCCCTCCAGGAGGTCGAGCCGGAGCTGATCGCCCTGCTGCTGACGGCGCCCTGGGTCCGCGCCGGGTACACCCTCGGCGCCGACCCGCTGGGGCCGGAGGTCGACGACCACGGCCTGCTGCTGCTCAGCCGGCTGCCGGTGCTGGCGGCCGGGCGGCACACGCTGGGCCCGCACAAGGCCGTCACCGCCCTCGCGGTACGGGCCCCCGGCGCTCCGCTGACCGTCGCCGCAGTCCACCTCAGCAGCGACCACTCCCCGGACGGCGCCGACCGCCGCCGCTCCGAACTCGCCCGGCTCGCCGAGGGATTGGCGGGCGTGGAGGGAGAGCTGCTGCTGCTCGGGGACTTCAACGACGGCCGCTCCGGCCCGGCCGGCCCGGCCGCCGCGCTCGGCCTGCGGGACGCCTGGGCCGAGGTCCACGGGCCGGGCGACGACACCCCCACCTTCGACCCGACGGCCAACCCGCTCGCCGCGGTCTCCTCGCTGACCGGCCGCCCGGGCCGGCTGGACCGCGTCCTGCACCGCGCCGACGGCACCCGGGCCACCGCGGCCGTCCTGCTCGGCGACCGCCCGGACGAGGACGGGCTCCTGCCCTCCGACCACTACGGCGTGGCCGTCGACCTCCTCCTCGAAAGCGGCGACGGAGCCGCGGTCCTCGACGCCGCGCCCACCGCCCGCACCGCCGTCGCCTGGCTGCCGCCCGAGGAGCTCTGGCCGCCGATCCAGCACCTGCGCGAGGCGTACGACCCGCAGATGCGCCGCTGGCCCCCGCACGTCAACCTGCTGTTCGGCTTCGTCCCGGAGGCCGAGTTCGACCGCGCCCTGCCGCTGCTGGGCGCGGCCGCCGCCGAGGTGGCGCCGTTCACCGCCCGCCTGGAGGGCGTGCACACCTTCGGGCACCGCGAGGACGCCACCGTCTGGCTGGACCCGGCCGCCGCCTCCGCCGCGCCCTGGTCGGCACTGCGGCACGCGCTGGAACGGCGCTTCCCGCGCTGCCGCGGCCGGGCGGAGGGCTTCACCCCG
>NZ_LFVW01001041.1:0-2262 GCF_001182915.1 Kitasatospora sp. MY 5-36 | reverse complement strand
GTCGCCCGGCTGCCGGAGGGCCTGGTGCTGGACGCCGAGCTGGTCGCCTGGCGCGACGGCCGGTTCGCCTTCGGCGAGCTGCTGCGCACCCGCCGGGCCCGCGCCGCCGCCACCGGGGTCGCGCTCGGCCTGATCGCCTTCGACCTGCTGGCGCTGCCCGGCCGCGACGTACGCGCCCTTCCGCTCACCGACCGTCGCCGGCTGCTGCTCGCCGCCCTCGCCGACGTCCCGCCGCCGATCCGGCCGGTCATGGCCACCACCGACCGGGCGGAGGCGCTGGAGTGGACGGAGCGGCTCGCCGACACCGGGGTGGAGGGGCTGGTCTGCAAGGCCGCGGCGGCCCCGTACCGACCGCGCGGCGCGGGCCGGGTCTGGGTCAAGTACCGCCGCGGCGACACCCTCGACGCCACCGTCCGCGCTGTCACCGGCCCGGCCGCCCACCCGCACGCGCTGATCCTCCAGCTGGACGACGGCCGGGTGTTCCTGACCACCCCGCGGCTCACCCCGGTCCAGTCCCGCGAGGTCGCCGAACTCGCCCGCCCCCTGCTCGGCCCGCCCGCCACCGACCCGGACCACGGCCCGGTCCACCCGCTGACCGCCCCGCTCCGCGCCGAGTTCACCCTCACCGGCCGCCCGCCGTCCGCCACCTTCCTCCGCCTCCGCGGCGACTGACCCCGCCCTCGCTCCCCCTCGCTCACCGCCTCCGCTTCGCCGCCGCGTGGGCGAACTCCGTCACGAAGGCGTCGTCGAACAGCGGCAGGTCGCCCGGCTTGCGGCTGGTGACGAGCGGGCCGGGGCCGTCGTGGCAGACGTGGACCGGCTCGTCCACCCAGTGGGCGCCGGCGTTGACCAGGTCGGTGCGCAGGCTGGGCCAGGAGGTGAGAGTGCGGCCGCGGACGGCGTCGGCCTCGATGAGCGTCCAGGCCGCGTGGCAGATCGCCGCGACCGGACGGCCGGCGGCGCAGTAGGCGTGCACGAAGGCGACCGCCGGGCGGTCCAGGCGCAGCCGGTCGGGGTTGGCGACGCCGCCGGGGAGGACCAGCCCGTCGTAGGCCGCCGGGTCGGCCTCGGCGACCAGGGCGTCCACGGCGAAGGTGTCGCCCTCGGCGTGGTGCCGGACGGTGCGGACCCGGCCCTCGGCGGTGGACAGCAGCCGCGGGGTGCCGCCGGACTCGGCGACGGCCTGCCAGGGGTCGGTCAGTTCGACCTGTTCGGCCCCGTACGGCGCGACCAGGAAGGCGATCACGCGTCCGGTGAGCGTGGTGGACGGCCAGCCCATGGCGTGGTCGCTCAGCGCGGGTGCGGGGCGGTCAGGTCGACGGCCGCGGGCGGGGCGGAGCTGAGCCTGGCGCGCGGGCAGTCGAGGTGGACGGCGCGGTCGAGGTGGTCGAGCCGGGCGACCAGCCCGGCCGGGACGAGCACCCGGGTGCCGGGCACCCAGGGTTCGGCGTCGACCAGCAGGTGGTCCCCGGCGTCCTGTTCGACCCGGCCGACCGGGCCGTCGGTGGCGAGCACCTCGTACCCGACCAGCGTGAGGTCGGCGGCGGGATGGGAGCCCGGGCGGTACTCCCACAGGTCGGTGGTCATGGTGTCACGCCTCCGGACGGTCCCAGGGCCGCCGTTCGCGGCGCTCCCGGCGTTCCCGGGCCTCCGCCGGGTCCACCGCTTCGGTGCGGCCGCGGCCGGCGCGGCGGCGGCGGCGCAGCAGCTCGGAGGCGGCGAACGCGGCCGCCACGGTGGCCGCCCAGACCACGCCGAGCGCGACCAGTACGGCGGTGGCCGGGGTCCGCAGGCCCACGCCGAGGCAGATCATCGTCATCACCAGGGCGGTCAGCACGACCCCCGCCGAGAACCTGCGCCCGATGCCGCGGAGCACGCCCCGGACCCGGCTCGGCGGCTCGGCGCCCATGGTGCTCAGCTTCCGGTCGAGCCGTGTGTCCTGGCGCAGATCGGACTCGATCTCCTCGAGGAGCCGCCGCTCCCATCCGCTCAACGCGGGTCCGTCCATCTCGGTCACCTCCGACACTTCGGGTGACGTGCTCGCACCCGGGCGGTTGCCCGGTACGGGCTCGCGCTAACCGTTCCGGGCACCGCCTGTTCCGGCGCCGACGGGCCCGAACGCCCGGGGGCGGGCGAGCAGGCTGTCGTCCAGGACGCTCAACAGGGCGGCGGCGTCGCGGTGGACCTCGGCCGCACCCGCCGCCCGCAGCTCGGGGCCGGTGTCCCGGCCGGCCGCCAGGGCGACGCACGGCACCCCGGCCC
>NZ_LFVW01001040.1:0-2265 GCF_001182915.1 Kitasatospora sp. MY 5-36 | reverse complement strand
GGCGGGTCGCCCTGCGCATCGCCCGCCGCGACGCGCTGCGCGCCAAGGGCCGCAGCGCGCTGATCGCCGCCATGATCGCGCTGCCCGTGCTCGGCGTCACCGGCGCCGACGTGGTCCACCGCAGCGGGCAGCTGACCCCGGCCGAACGGGTCCAGCGGGTGGTGGGCGGCGCGGACGCCCTGGTCACCTCGCTCGCCCCGGGCACACCGGTCGAGCAGGCCCCGATCGCCGAGGACGGCGCCTTCACCGTCCCGGCCCGCCCCGGCGACAAGCCGACGGCCGAGCAGGAGAAGGGCGCGAGCACCGACCCGGCCGCCCTGGTCGCCGCGCTGCTGCCGCCCGGCAGCGCGCTCACCCCGGCCCGGCCCGGGCCGGAGGCCGGCGCGGACTCGCCCGAGGGCCTGGTCCGCACCCTCACCACCGAGGCCGACCTCGGCGACCCGATCTGGCGCGGCCGGCTCGACCTGGTCGAGGGCCGTGCCCCGAGCGCCCCGCACGAAGTCGCCGTCACCCGGGCCTTCCTGGACCGCTCCGGGCTCAAGACCGGCGCCACCACCACCCTCCAGGGCCTGGAGCGCACCGGCTACACCATCACCGGCGTCGTGGAGCACCCGAGCGAGCTGGGACGGGTCGAACTCGTCGCCCGGCCCGGCGAGTTGATCGAGCCGCTGAACACCGCGCTGGCGGCCGGCGGGCCCGTCGCGGAGAAGCCCTCGGCCACCCGGTCCGGCTGGCTGGTCCGACTGCCGTCCGGGGCCTCCCTCGACTGGGCCGCCGTCCAGCGGTTCAACGCCCACGGCTACACCCTGACCGCGCGCTCGGTGGCGATCGCCCCGCCGCCCGAGCAGGCCGTCCCCTACTACCGCGACGCGTACCGCTACCACGACCCGACGGCCGCCAACAACACCAAGATGGTCGTCGCCGTCGTCAGCGGCATGGCGCTGCTGGAGATCGCGCTGCTCGCCGGGCCCGCCTTCGCGGTCGGCGCCCGCCGCTCCCGCCGCCAGCTCGCCCTGCTCGGCGCGGCCGGCGGGAGCCGGGCCCACGTCGGCGCGGTGGTGCTCGGCGGCGGCGTCGTCCTCGGCGCGACCGGGGCGGTGGTCGGGGTGGTGCTCGGCACCGCGGTGGTCGCCCTGCTGCGGCCGCGGATCGAGCGGTTCGGCGGCGTGCGCTTCGGCCACTTCGCCGTGCCGCCGCTGGACCTCCTCGCGATCGCCGGGATCGGCCTGTTCACCGCGCTGCTCGCCGCCGCGCTGCCCGCGCTGCAGGCCGCCCGGCGCAGCGTCACCGCCGGGCTGACCGGCCGGGACACCGTCCGCGCCCCCAGCCGGCTGGTCACCTTCGCCGGCCTGGGACTGCTCGTCCTCGGCGCCGTGCTCGCGATGTACGGCGCGGGCGCCGTGAAGCGCGACCAGCCGGGCGCGGGCGGCTACGACACCCGTACGCTCACCGTGCTCGGCGGCTCGGTGACCGCCGAGATCGGCCTGCTGCTGTGCACCCCGATGCTGGTCGCCCTGATCGGCCGGGCCGCCGGGCGGCTGCCGCTCGGCCCCCGGCTGGCGCTGCGCGACGCCGCCCGGCACCGCTCGCGCACCGCTCCGGCGGTGGCCGCGGTGATGGCCGCGGTGGCCGGCGCCGTCGCCATCGGCGTCTACTCCACCAGCACCGACGCCGAGGACCGACGCGACTACCGGCCGCAGGCCCCGTACGGCGCCGTCCAGTTGATGACGTACGTCGACGGGCCCCGGCTCACCGAGGAGCGGGCCGAGCTGGAGAAGCAGCTGTCCGGGCTCGGCCCGCGCGGCGACCTCGGCCAGGTGGAGTACCGCTTCTGCGACAACTGCTCCAGCGTCGTCCAGCTCCAGGGCCCGCCGGAGCGCCGCGGCCTGGGCTCGCCGCCGCACATCGCCGCCGGTGACGTCACCGTGCTGCACAACCTGTTCGCCGTCCACGACCCGGCCGCCGAACAGGCGCTGGCCGCCGGGAAGTTGCTGGTCTTCGACCGGTCCCTGGTGGGCGCCGACGGCAAGGCCGTGATGGTCCTGCGCGGCGGGGGCGGCGCTCCGCTGCAGCCCGGCGAGGTGCCCAAGCCGGACGTCCAGGAGGTCCCGGTCGACGCGGTGCTGGTCGACAACCCGGCCGCCGCCGACTTCGCCCAGGGCCTGGCGCTGCCCTCCGCGCTGCCCGCGCTCGGGCTCACGTCCCGGCCGTCCGGCTCGGTCTGGCTGCCCGCCACGCCGCCCGACCGCAAGGCCCAGCAGCGCG
>NZ_LFVW01001039.1:0-2269 GCF_001182915.1 Kitasatospora sp. MY 5-36 | reverse complement strand
ACCGCCCGGGCGAGCGGCCTGCGCCCGCCCGCCGCGCTGATACCCGGCCTGCTCGACGCCGCCCGCGCCCGCAGCGAACTGCGCTCCGACGCCGTGGCGTTGGCCGGTCCGCCGGGCCGCTGGCTGGCCGAGCAGAACCCCGACTGGCGGTTCGTGCTGCGCACCACCGCCCCCGAGCTGCCGCAGCGGCCCACCGACGACCGGCTCTGGCACGAGGGCCTGTTCGCCGAACGGGTCACCCACCTCACGCAGCTGCGCCGCCGCGATCCCGCGGCCGGCCTGGAGCTGCTGCGCGGCACCTGGTCCACCGAGCGCGCCGAGGACCGCCTGCTCTTCCTGGACGCCCTCCAGGACGGCCTCTCCCCCGCCGACGAACCGTTCCTGGAGGCCGCCCTCGGCGACCGCAGCAAGAACGTCCGGGCCACCGCCGCCGAGCTGCTCTCCACCCTGCCCGGCTCCGCGCTGGCCCGCCGGATGGCCGAGCGGGCGCGGGCCGCCGTCCGGCTCGCCGACACCGGCACGCACCTGCTGGTCACCCCGCCCACCGCGTGCGACGCCCAGATGCAGCGCGACGGGATCGCCCCCAAGTCGCCCACCGGGCGCGGTGAACGGGCCTGGTGGTTCGGCGAGTTGGTGGCCGCCGCACCGCTGTCGCTGTGGCCGGGGAGCACCGGGCTGACGCCCGGGCAGCTGCTCGCCCTGCGGGTCGGCGACAGCATCGACGAGACCAGCAGCAGCTGGGCCGACGACCTGCGGGAGGCCTGGGCGCGGGCCGCCGTCCGCCAGCAGGACGCCGACTGGGCCCGGGCGCTGCTCGGCCCGGCCCCGCTCCCGTCCGGGCGCGGCGCCCGGACCCGCGCGCTGCGCACCACCGGCGCCCCGGCCAAGCTGCTGGCCGTCCTCCCGCCGGAGGAGCGGGCGGTCTGGACGGCCGCGTTCATCACGGTGCACGGGCTGGGCGAGGCCTTCCAGCTGCTCGGCGCCTGCGCCACCCCGTGGACGCCGCCGCTGTCCACCGCCGTGGTGACCGCCCTGGCCCGGGCGGCGGCCTCCGGGGCGTACCCGTGGAGCCACAGCGGGGTGCTCGGGATGACGGAGCGCGCGCTCGCCCCGGAGACGGCCGCCGCAGTGGAGGAGCTGGCCGCCGGGGCCGCCCCGGACTCCGCGTGGTCCGAGACCTTCTCCCGGCTGGCCGGCACCCTGCGCTTCCGGGCGGCGATGCTCGCGGAGCTGGCGGGCTGAGGGCGGGCCGGGCCCGCGGTACGCCTCCGAAGACGACGGAGACGACGGAGACGACGGAGACGACGGAGCGGGCCGGCCCCGGGAGGGCCGGCCCGCTCGACGCGCCGTGGCTCAGCCGGCCCGCAGGTTCGACTCGACCCAGGCGACCACGTCCCGGGTCGGCGTGCCCGGGGTGAAGATGTCCGCGACGCCCAGTGCCTTGAGCTCGGCGATGTCCTCGTCCGGGATGATCCCCCCGCAGAAGACCTTGATGTCCTCCGCGTCGCGCTCCTTCAGCAGCTCCAACACCCGGGCGCACAGCGTCATGTGGGCACCGGAGAGGATCGACAGCCCGATGCCGTCCGCGTCCTCCTGGATCGCGGTGTCGACGACCTGCTCGGGCGTCTGGTGCAGTCCGGTGTAGATGACCTCCATACCGGCGTCGCGCAGGGCTCGCGCGATGACCTTGGCACCACGGTCGTGACCGTCGAGCCCGGGCTTGGCGACCACCACACGGATCGGCCCCGACACACTCATGACTGCCTCCTGGACCTCGTCGTCCACCATCCGACCGGGCCTCGTGGGCCGCCGGCGCGGTTAACGGTCGATAACCAACCTGAGGGGAGGTTAGCGCCCCCCGGCACGGTTGACCGCGCCGCCTCCGAAGAGGAGGGCAAAGTCACAGCTCCGGGCCTTGCTACCAGCGGGTATACCCGTCCTTCCCGCAACCTCCGCACAGACCCCCCGGCCGACCCCTTGACATCCGGAGGTTTTTCCGGGGCGTCGTCCTTGGGACTACAGTCACGGCTGCCCTTGGGACTACAGTCACGGCTGTTCTCCCCTCGTCCGACGACGCCCGAGGCCCACCGAGGAGGCAGCCCCCGATGGCTCCCGATGCAGCCGCCCGTCCGACCCGCGCGGAGCTGCGCCTCGCCGCCCGCGAGCAGTCCCGTGCCCAGCGCCGCGGCGCCGCCAAGGCGGCCACCCGGACGGCCCTGTTCCGGGTCGCGCTGCCGTCGGTGGCCGCGCTCGGGGTGGCCGCCGCCGC
>NZ_LFVW01000103.1:0-6700 GCF_001182915.1 Kitasatospora sp. MY 5-36 | reverse complement strand
GGCCTGCCACTCGTCGCGGGCCTGGACGATGTCCTCGTGGGACCGCCCGATGAAGTTCCACCACATGACGATCTGCTCCTCGAAGGGCGTGCCGCCGAGCAGGACCAGGCGGGCGTCGGTGTCGCCGGTGTTGGTGAGGGTGAGGGTGTCGCGGCCGGGGGCGGCGTAGCCGAGTTCGGCGGGGCGCAGCGGGGTGTCGAGGAGGCGGATGTGTCCGCTGTCGACCAGCAGGCCGTGTTCGAAGGCGGGGTCGACGTCGAGGGTGACGGTGGCTGCGGGGTGCAGGGTCAGCTCGGCGCCGAGCAGGGGGGTGAAGGTGGGGACGGGGGAGGTGTCGCCGGCGAGAGTGCCGAGGAAGACCCGGGCCTCGCCGCCGTCCAGGGCGACGGGGGCGGGCACGTGGTGGTGGAAGTCGCGCCCGGTGTGCCGGTGCTCCTCGGGCAGGGCGACCCACAGCTGGACGCCGTGGAGGACGGTGGTGGCCGGGGTGGAGACCTCGGAGTGGGCGATGCCGCGGCCGGAGGTCATCAGGTTGACCTCGCCGGGCCGGACGTACGCGTGGACGCCGAGGCTGTCGCGGTGCTCGATCTCGCCGGTGAAGAGCCAGCTCACGGTCTGCAGTCCGGTGTGCGGGTGCGGGGCGACGTCCATGCCGCCGGTGCTGGTGACGTCGTCGGGACCGTAGTGGTCGACGAAGCACCAGGCGCCGATCGTGCTGCGGGAGCGCTGGGGCAGGGTGCGGCGTACGGTCATCGCGCGCGGGCCGCCGAGCGGCACGTCCCGGGCGGGCAGGACCTCCACCCGCGGGTCGGCGGCGGGGGTGGCGGCGCGGTCGGTCTCGGCGGTGCTCACGGGTGGTCCCTCCCAGGTGCAAGTAGTTCTATATTCAACTATCATGCCATGGCAGAGTGGCGCACGACAGCCTGATCAGCCTAAGGAGTCCAGGTGAGTGATGTGGCGGCGGTTCCGACGGACCGGCGGGTGTTCATCGACAAGCAGAGCCCCCAGGCGTACAAGGCGTTCCTGGCCGCCGCCGAGGCGGCGCGCGAGGTCGCGGCCGCGGCCGGACTGGACCGCCGGCTGATCGAGCTGGTCAACCTCCGGGTGTCGCAGATCAACGGCTGCGCCTACTGCCTGCACGTGCACACCAGGGCCGCGATCCGCGAGGGCGAGACCGCCCAGCGCCTGGGCGTGCTCGCGGCCTGGCGGGACACCGAGGTGTTCAGCGACCGCGAGCGCGCCGCGCTCGGGCTGGCCGAGGCGACCACCGCCCCGGCGGACGCGGCGCTCCAGGAGGCCGCGTACGGGGTGGCGCGCGAGGTGCTGAGCGACGAGGAGATCTCGGCGGCGGTCTGGGTGTCGATCGCCATCAACGCCTTCAACCGGGTGTCGATCCTGAGCAAGCACCCGGTCCGTCCGGCCCCGACCCGGTAGCCGCGCGCGGTGGCGGCGCCGGCGGGGATGTACGCCTTCCGGTGGACGCCCTCCGTTGTCCGGTGTACGGCCGGCTCCTCCCGGCGGGGGATGACGGACCGTCAACGGTGCGGCGAGGCTGGGCGACGAAGGCGAGGAGCTGCTCGCCGACTGCGAAGGTGGGTCGCATGGCACGTCGTACGTTTGTTTCCGCGCTGGTGGGGGCGGTCTGTCTGACACTGGCCGGGCCGGTGGTCTCCGCGGGTGCCGCCGGGGCCTCCGGGGCCGCCGACGCGCGGCCGGGCTCCGGCGACCCGAGGGCGGCGGCCCTGCGGGCGGTCACCGGGGCCGGCGCGGTCGGGGCGATCGCGGAGGTCAGGGACGGGAACGGGGTCTGGCGCGGGGCGTCCGGCGTCTCCGACCTGGCCACCGGCGCACCGGTCCGCGCCGACGGGCGGTTCCGGGTCGGCAGCGTCACCAAGGTGTTCGTCTCCACCACGGTGCTCCAACTGGTCGGGGAGGGGCGGATCGGCCTGGACGAGCCGGTCGAGCGGTACCTGCCCGGGCTGGTCCCGAACGGCGACCACATCACCGTCCGTCAACTGCTCAGCCACCGCTCCGGGCTCTGGGACTCCACCAACGAGAAGGGCGGGGTGTTCCCCGACTGGACGGACGCGGCGGTCGTCCGGAACTGGCTGGACCAGGGCGGCCTGACCCGGCAGATCACCCCGGCCCAGGTGGTGGCATCCTCGGTGGCGCACACGCCCGACTTCCCGCCGGGCACCGGGTACGGCTACTCCAACGTCAACTACACCCTGCTCGGCATGATCATCGAGAAGGTGACCGGGCACGCCTACGCCCAGGAGGTCACCGCGCGCATCCTGCGCCCGCTCGGCCTCACCGACACGTACTTCCCGGGCACGGCCACCGGCATCCGGGGCCCGCACGCGCACGGCTACTGGACGGTGCCCGAGGGCCCCGGCCCGGCGGACCACAGCGACCGGGACGTGACGGTGGCGAGCGTCACCTGGGCGAACGCGGCCGGCGAGGTGATCTCCACCCTGGGCGACCTGAACCGCTTCGACAAGGCCCTCCAGGGCGGCCGGTTGCTGCCGCCGGCGCTGCTGAAGGAGATGAACACGACGACCCCCATCGAGGTCGACGGCACGCCGACCGGGCTGGGCTACGGGCTCGGGATGGCCAGCTGGCAGCTCTCCTGCGGTCCGATCTACGGGCACAACGGCTCGGTGTCCGGGTACAGCTCCGAGCTGTGGAGCTCGGGCGACCGGCAGGTGTCGATGTCCGTCACCCCGCGTGGTGGCGATGCGGAGCTCGTCGCGCAGATGCGGGCGGAGGTCGGCTTCCTGGAGCAGGCCTTCTGCGGGACGGCGAAGGGGGCGGGGCAGGGCCCGGCCGCCGTGGCGCCGAAGCTGGGCTGACCGCCCGCCGCTCCGGTTCGTCCGTGCACAGGACCGACTGCGCGGACCGGGCGGAGCGGCGGCGCTTCCGCCGACGGGAGGCCCTCAGCGCGGAGGCGGGCGCCCGGGGGAAAATCGGTGGCTCCGGCCTCCGTCGGCGGTGAGAATGCACCGGTGATCCCCTCGCCGTTGTCCCCTGCCCAGGACCCCCGCGCCTGGTCCGTCGCCCCGGACTATCCGGGGATGCGGGACCTGGTCGCCGACCTGGAGGTGCCCGCCGGAGCTCCGATGGGCGTCATGACCGCGCTGGAGACCTCCCGGGAGCTCATCCGGCACTCCTACTACCGGTACGAGTTCGCCACCGTCGCCGTCACCCACGCGCTGTTCGCCCTGGAGCAGGTCCTCGTCGAACGGCTGGCCGTAGAGGAACCGCTCCGGGACCTGGTCGGGCGGGCCGACGCCCAGGGGCTCCTCGGGGAGGGGCTCGCGACCGGACTCGACCCCTGCCTACGGCTGCGCGACCGGCTCGCACGGGGCACCGTGGCGAGCGACGAAGTGAGCCCGGCGCCGGCCGTCCAGCTGGTGCGCGCCGTTTTCGACGCGGTGTCCGCGCTCCTCCGCCCGCCCGTGGTGGCCGACGCCACCGGCAGGGCCGCGGACGGGGAGTCGGCCCGGGAGCGGCTCGACCGGCTTTGGGAGGAGCACCAGCGGGCGCCGTTCCCCAGAAGCTTCCTCGGGGTGGAGATCGCCGGGGTGTGCCTGATCCTCCTGGAGGACGCCGTCGCCTCCGCCGTACTCCGGGAACAGAACGGCGGATTCGACCACCGGAGCATCTCCGACCTCTGGCACCGCATCGCGGACCTCGACAAGATCGTGCCCCTGATCGACGAGCAGTACTGCCGCGAGTACTTCGCCAGGCTCCGGACGGTGGCCGGGCTGGCGGCCGCCTCCCAACTCCCGCCCGCGACCTGAGCTGCGGGTCCACGGCCTGAGCTGCGACCGCGCCCTGAGCTGCGCTACGGCCTGTCTCGGCAACAGGGGGCCGGGCGGGCTTCGGAGTTCCCGTCGGCGGCGTGGTGTGCGTACGGTGATCCACACAGATCATCGGAGAGGGGTGCGCGCCATGGCGGGGACGGAACCGGGCTCGGAGACGGTGCTGACCACCGAACGGCTGGTGGTGCGTCAGTGGACGGTGGCGGACCAGGAGCGCGCGTTCGACATCTACTCCCGCTGGGAGGTCGCTCAGTGGCTCGGCCGGACGCCGCGCGCCCTGGCCCACCCCGAGGAGGCCCGCCAGTACATCGAACACTGCCGTGAGCGCTCCACCGGCCCCCGGTACGGGGTCTGGGCGGTCGAACGGCGGGACACCGGCGTGGTCGCGGGAGCGGTCCTGCTGCTTCCCGTGCCGGACGGGGACGGCGAGGTCGAGATCGGCTGGCACCTCCACCCGGACAGCTGGGGCCGGGGCATCGCCACCGAGGCCGCCCGGGCCGTCCTGGCCAAGGGCTTCGCCGACGGCCTGACCGAGATCCGCGCCATCCTCGCCCCGGACAACACCCGGTCGGCGGCGGTCTGCCGGCGCCTCGGGATGACCAGTACCGGACTGACCGACCGCTGGTACGGCCGGGAGCTGGCGGAGTTCCGCATCGGCCCGGCCCAGGGCGGGCAGGCATGACAGCGGGGGGAGGAGCGGTGGACGTGACGCTCAACCTCTGGCGCCGCCCGCTTGACGAGGTGCCGGCCGAGGTGTGGGACCGGACCGAGCTGACCGTGCTCATCCTCGCCGAGACCGGTATCCGGGAACTCCCGCCCGACATCGGCCGGTTGGCCGGGCTGCGGACCCTCGACCTCGGGCACAACCGGCTCGCCGCGCTACCGGTCGAGCTCTGCGACCTCACCGGGCTCCGGGACTTCCTCTACCTTCACGACAACGCGCTGACCGCCCTGCCCGAGGGGCTCGGCCGGCTCACCGCGCTGCGCTACCTCAACGTCGGTGAGAACCGGATCACCGAACTCCCGGCCACCATCGGCGGACTGGCCTCGCTGGTCGAGCTGCGCGCCCAGCACAACCGGCTCACCGCCCTGCCGGAGTCGATCGGCGGACTCGGTGCGCTGCGTGAACTCTGGCTGCGTGGAAACGAGTTGACCGCCCTGCCGGACTCGTTCGGTGGCCTCGCGGAGCTGCGTGAGCTGGAACTCCGGGAGAACGCCCTCACCGAACTGCCCGCCGTACTCGCCGGGCTTCCCCGATTGCGCCGCCTCGACCTGCGCGGCAACCGGATCACCGAACTGCCCGACTGGCTGGCCGACCCGGGGGCGCTGCCCGCGCTGGAGAAGCTGGACCTCCGGTGGAACGACGTGCGGCCGCCGGCCCGGCTGCTGGCGGCGCTGGCCGCACGCGGGTGCGTCACGCTCTTCTGAGCCGCCGGGCCGGGATCCGGGCCCCGATCCCGCTTCGGAAAAGATCACCGCCGGCGGACCGGAGCTGTTACCGTGGAACGTATGAAGCGCGCTGCACTCGCCACGACGACGCCGGAGAGAGTCCCGGCGCGCTGACTGCTGACCTAGTCCGAAGCCCCGGGGCGAGTGCCCCGGGGCTTCGCCGTTTCCGGTCCCACTCGCCCGCAGACCGAGTGGAGACCACCATGCGTAACCAGCCCTCGCACGACAATGCGGCCCACGACCACGAGCGCCACGGTCACGCGGCCCACGACCACCGCAAGCTCGGCCGTGAACTCGACCTCTTCGACACCGATCCGCTGATGGGCTCCGGCCTGCCGTACTGGCTCCCCGACGGCGCCGCGATCCGGCACTCCCTGGAGGAGTTCATCCGCGACCGCGAGCGCCGGGCCGGCTACCGCCACGTCTACTCCCCGGTGCTCGGCAAGCGCGAGCTGTACGAGATCTCCGGCCACTGGGCGCACTACCGCGAGGACATGTTCCCGCCCATGGAGCTGGGCTCCGAGGAGATGGTGCTGCGCCCCAGCCTCTGTCCGCACCACGCGCTGATCTACCGTTCACGCTCCCACAGCTACCGGGAACTGCCGCTGCGCATGGCCGAGTTGGGCGGCATGTACCGGTCCGAGCTGTCCGGGGTGCTGGGCGGGCTGACCAGGGTCCGGGCGATCCAGCTGAACGACGCCCACATCTTCTGCACCCCGGAGCAGGCGGCCGCCGAGGCCGTCGCCGCACTGGAGCTGATCCGCGAGGCGCACCGGGCACTGGGTATTGTGCCGGTCCGCTACCGGCTCTCGCTGCCCGGCGCGGGCGGCAAGTACGTCGCTGACCCGGCGCTCTGGGAGCGTGCCGTCGCCCTGCTCACCGAGGTGCTGGAGCGCTCCGGGGTGCCGTTCGAGGCGGCGGAGGGCGAGGCGGCGTTCTACGGTCCCAAGATCGACGTGCAGATCGCCGACGGCGCCGGGCGCGAGTTCACCCTCTCCACCGTGCAGATCGACTTCCACCAGCCCGAGCGGTTCAATCTGCACTACATCGGCGCGGACGGCGCCAAGCACCGCCCGGTGATGGTGCACCGCAGCGTGATCGGCAGCGTCGAGCGCGTGGTCGCCCACCTGATCGAGCTGTACGGGGGCGCGTTCCCGGCCTGGCTGGCACCCGTCCAGGTGGTGCTGCTGCCCGTCTCCGAGGCCGAACTGCCGCAGGCCGAGCGGTTCCGGCAGCGCTGCCTGGACCTCGGGCTGCGCGCCGAGGTCGCCGGCCCCGAGCACGGCAGCCTCGGCGCCCGGATCCGCGCGGCCCGGCTGGTGCCGTACCAGGCGGTGATCGGGGCGAAGGAGGCCGTCGACGACCGGGTCGCGCTGCGGCTGCGGGACGGCCGCCGGCTGGAGCCGCTGCCGGCCGAGGAGGCGTGG
>NZ_LFVW01001038.1:0-2272 GCF_001182915.1 Kitasatospora sp. MY 5-36 | reverse complement strand
CGCCCTCGGCGGCTACAAGAAGTGGCTGACGGTCACCGGTGCGCCGAAGAAGAGCGCCGCGAGAATTCCCGTTTCGGCCCGAGGCCTGTTACGGTCGTAGGAGTTGCAGTTTTGGTTCCCATGAACTCTGTGTGCGCCTGCTGATTCCCATCGCAGGCGTATTTTTTTTCTGAGATCCCGGCGGGTCATCAGTGCGGCGACGAGTAGCCCGCGCAGTGCGGTCTACAGCGCCTTAGAAGGAGAATTTCCCATGGCTTTCGGCACCGTGAAGTGGTTCAACGGGGAAAAGGGCTTCGGCTTCATCCAGCAGGAAGACGGCGGCCCGGACGTGTTCGCCCACTACTCGAACATCAACGCCTCGGGCTTCCGTGAGCTGCTCGAGGGCCAGAAGGTCGAGTACGACGTCACGCAGGGCCAGAAGGGCCTCCAGGCGGAGAACATCCGCCCCGTCGCTCTCTGACATTTCCCGCCGCACGATTCTCGAATCGTAGAGGGAACCGGGGCCCGTACCGCACAGGCGGTACGGGCCCCGGCCCATGTCCGCCCGCCGTCGCCGACCGTTTTCCTTATTCGCGGACTTCGCGAACCGGAATAAAACGGGCATGAGGGAATCCACCCACGCGCCGGATCGGCCGTACGAGCCGGACCCGCCGACGCGAACCGGTCCACGCCTTCCCGCCCTCCGCCGACCGTCCCGTGCAGAATCCGGCGGTCGCGCCCGCCCCGGGGTGAGCCCGGCGGCGGACCGGGACCGTAGACGTGGACGGGGCGCCCGCTGCCGGAGCGGGTGCCGCGGCGCGAGGAGGCAGGCGTGCTCAGGTTCCACGGCGCATGGCGGATCACCGTGGTCGGCACGAGCGCCGACTTCGACCAGCGGGCGGTCGTGCGCGGTGCGTACGGACTGAGGGTGCTGCCGGGGCGGGTCGGCGCCACGATCGCGGTCGACGAGGAGAGCTGGACGCTGTCCCTGGAACACCGCCCGTGGGGCCGCACCTGGCAGCCCAACCTGCGCACCACCCCCGGTCCGGTCACCGAACACGACGGCCTGCGCAGCCAGTTGCTCACCAGCAACGACCGCCACTGGCCGGGCAAGCCGCTCGGCTACGTCAACTTCGTGCTGCGCCTGGAGCAGAGCGTCGCCCCGACCGGCGTCCCCCCGCTGCCGTCGCCGTCGCCGGGGGAGTACGGGCGGGCCACCCGGTAGCCCGACGGCGGGTCCGGGGGCTACCCCCAGGCCGGAGCGGCCCGCTGGCCGGGTGTTGCGGCGGGTGGGCGCCGAGTTGACTGGTCGTATCCGCACCAGCCGACCGACCGAAAGGCCGTCACCCGTGTCGTTCCGCACGACCGTCCGCACCGCCCCCCGTACCACCGCCGCCCGTACGACCGCCGGCGAGCCCGCCTCCCGCCGCCGCGGCGCCCGGATCGCCGCCGTCGCCGCCCTGGCCGCCGCGCTGGGCGCCACCGCCATGAGCGGCAGCGCCTCCGCGATCGTCAACGGCCGTGACTCCACCGAGCGTTACCCCTTCATGGCCACCCTCCCGCTGAGCGCGAAGCAGCTAGCCGACGGCGCCTGCGGCGGCACCCTGATCGACCGCCAGTGGGTGCTGACCGCCGCCCACTGCGTGGTGGGCACCGAGGACACCGGCGTCACCCTCAAGGGCACCGTGCGCATCGGCAGCGCCCACCGCGACAGCGGCGGCAGCGTGCGGAACGTCGAGCGCGTCGTCGTCCACCCCGGCTTCGGCTTCGGCGACGGCGCCACCCGCCCCAACCACGACGACCTCGCCCTCGTCCGCCTGGACCGCCCCGCCGCCGGGCAGCCCATCCGCATCGCCGACCACCCCGGCACCCCCGGCACCCCCACCCGGCTGCTCGGCTTCGGCACCGTCGTCGACACCCAGGACTACCAGCAGATGGTCTTCCCCGACCGCCTCCAGGAACTGCCCAGCCGCATCGGCGCACCGGCCGACTGCGCCCCCGGCTACGCCGACCCCACCCGCCTGTGCACGCTCAGCCGCGTCCCGCAGGCCATGGCCTGCTTCGGCGACTCCGGCGGCCCCCAGATCCAGCGCGGCCGCGGCGGCCGCTGGGAACTGGTCGGCGCCACCTCCGGCCCCGGCGCCCCCGGCGTGCCCTGCGCGGGCGGCCCCGGCCTGTACACCGACGTGCCCGCCTACGCCCCCTGGATCCGCGCCACCATCGCCGCCGGCTGACGGCCCGGCACCACCACGCGGCTAAAGTCCCAGGTGAGAACCGTCGCGCCCGAGGAGAG
>NZ_LFVW01001037.1:0-2287 GCF_001182915.1 Kitasatospora sp. MY 5-36 | reverse complement strand
CGCCGTCGCCGCCTCCGCCGCCGCCGGCGACCCGGTCGCGCTCGCCTCCTTCGACCGCGCCGCCCAGGCACTGGCCGCCGGGATCGCCGCCACGGCCGCCCTGGTGGACCTCTCCCGGGTCGTCGTCGGCGGCGGCGTGGCCGAGTCCGGGGACGTGCTGTTCGCCCCGCTCGCCCGCCACCTGGACCGCTACGCCGCCCTCTCGTACATCCGCGGCCTGGACGTGCGCCGCGCCGAGCTCGGCACCGACGCCGGGCTGATCGGCGCGGCCGCGCTCTGCCGCTGAGCCTCCCCGGAGCCGCCCGCATGCCGCCGTTCGCCCTCCTGAAGAACCCCGTCCGCCGCTACGCCTGGGGCTCGCCCACCGCCATCCCCGCGCTCACCGGAACCGCGCCCGACGGCACCCCGCAGGCCGAACTCTGGCTCGGCGCCCACCCGTCGGCGCCGTCCCTGCTGTGCGGATCCGGCGACGAAGGCGACGGGGGCGGCCCGCGGCCGCTGGACCAGCTGATCGACGCCGACCCGGACGGCCTGCTCGGAGCGGACACCGTCCGGCGGTTCGGCCCGGCGCTGCCGTTCCTGTTCAAGGTGCTGGCCGCCGACCGGGCGCTCTCCCTCCAGGTCCACCCCACCCGCGCCCAGGCCGAAGCCGGGCACGCGGCCGAACAGGCCCGGGGCATCCCGCTGGACGCGCCGGAGCGGGTCTACAAGGACCGCGGGCACAAACCCGAACTCCTCTGCGCGCTCGGCGACTTCGAGGCGCTGTGCGGCTTCCGCCCGGCCGCCGACACCGCCCGGCTGCTGGACGCGCTCGGCGTGCTCGCCCCCTGGGCCGACGCCCTGCGCACCCGGCCCGCCGAGGCCGTCCTGCCCGAGCTGCTGCGCTCCGGCCTGAACGCCGACGGCTCCGAACTCGCCGCCGTCACCAGCGCCCTGCGCCGTACGGCGGCCGCCGGCGGGCCGTACGGCGCGAGCAGCGCCGCGTACGCCCGCCTCGCCGAGGAGTACCCCGGCGACCGGGGGCTGCTCGCCGCCCTGCTGCTCCACCACGTCCGGCTCACCGCCGGGCAGGCGCTGTACCTGGACGCCGGGGTGCCGCACGCCTACCTCCGGGGCGTGGGCGTGGAGTTGATGGCCAACTCGGACAACGTGCTGCGCTGCGGCCTCACCCCCAAGCACGTCGACGTGGACGGCCTGCTGGCGGTCACGGACTTCCGGCCCGGCGAGGTCGAGCCGCTCGCCCCGCGCCCGACGGGCGACGGCTTCGAGGAGGAGTACCCGTCGCCGGCCGAGGAGTTCGGGCTCTCCCGGCTGCGCCCCGGCGCCGCCGCCGTCCGGGTCGACCTCCCCGCCCCGCAGATCCTGCTCTGCGTCTCCGGGCGGGCCCTGCTGCGGGCCCCCGACGGCTCCGAACTCCCGCTTCCGGCGGGCGCGTCGGCCTACCTGCGCCCGGACGCCGGGCCGGTCGCACTGACCGGCCCGGGCGCGGAACTGTTCCGGGCCACCACGGGGTAGCCGCGCCGACCGGCCGCAGGCGGCGGGCTCAGGCGGCAGGCCCCTGCCGCGGGCTCAGGCCGGTGCCGGGTGGCCGAACAGCAGGTCGTAGCCGTCCGGGAGTTGCTCGATCACCTGGTCCAGCAGCTCACCGGGGACGAGGTCGGCGACGGCGCTGAGCACGGCCCCGATGTCCCACTGCGCCGTCGCCGGGGTCGCCCCGTCGATCCACCCCACCACGGCCTGCACGAAGCGCTCGGCGGTCAGCGGTTCGGCCGCGGGCTGGGCGTCGCGCAGCAGCGAGGCGTAGGTCTCGGGCAGCGCGTCGGCGAGTTCGCCCCGCTCGGACCCCACCAGGTGCTCGCCGAGCAGGGCCAGCACGACCCGGGTGGCGTGGTCCGCCTCGGCCGCGCCCCGGTACTCGCCGCGCTCCACGACGCGGGCGAGGAAGTCCTCCCAGGAGATGGTCATCGCGTCCTCCTTCCGGTCGGCGGGCTCGGCCGGACCGACGGCGGCGCGCTCGCCCTGGGCCAGGACGGGGATCGCGGTCCGTGACCGCCGTGGGACGTACCGGTGCCCGTGCTGCTCAGCGTAACTCGCCCCGGCGCCTTCGGAACCGGCCGCCGCCGTCGATCACGCCGCCGCCCCGGGGCAACGGTCCGTCCTGCGGTCCACCGGGCTGTTCACCGCACCGCACCGCACCCCACCGCCCGCCGTGCCGTTCACCGCGCCGAGGCGTGGCACCGCCTGCGCGGCCGCCGGGACGGCAGCAGCCCGCCGGTGACCGGGCCGG
>NZ_LFVW01001036.1:0-2300 GCF_001182915.1 Kitasatospora sp. MY 5-36 | reverse complement strand
CCGCCACCGACGGCGCGGCCGACGCCCCCTCGGTCCCCGCCGGGGCCGCGGCATCGGCCGCCCCCGCCGCCGCGCCGCCCTCCCCGCCACCCCAGGGGCTCCGACATCCGGCGGCCGTCCCCAGCAGGGACATTCCGGCCGTAACCAGCAGCAATCTGCGCGAAGTAATCTGACGATCTGACAGCATTCTGGATGCTTCCCCCGGTCGCCCCCGCCGCTCCCCGACGGCAACTCCGACGGCCCCCATCACCACTCCGACGGCCCAGGGCGTGTCTGACGATTCCCGCCGTCCACTCCACATCCGAAGATCTTCCACGGATCTTCCCCGACCGGACGCTCCACCTCCCGTCCGGACCGCTACGCTGTGCCTTCCCCAGTGTGATGATCTGCCATCAGAGGACGTGGCCATGACGACAAGTCAGGACTCCCCCCGCCAGGGCCCGCAGGACGACGACGCCACCGAGCTCAGCCAGTGGGAACGCTTCGGTGTCGACACCACCGCCCCGCACTCTGCGCGCGTGTACGACTACTGGCTGGGCGGGAAGACCAACTTCCCGCCGGACCGCGCCATGGGGCAGGCCATCGAGCAGGCCGTACCGAGCGTCAAGGCGATGGCCAAGGCCAACCGGGCGTTCCAGGGCCGGGCCGTGCGCCACCTCGCCCAGGAGCACGGCATCCGCCAGTTCCTCGACCTCGGCACCGGCATCCCGACCTCGCCGAACACCCACGAGATCGCCGAGGCGGTCAGCCCCGGCACCCGGGTGGTCTACGTCGACAACGACCCGATCGTGCTCGCCCACGCCCGCGCCCTGATGGTCTCCAGCCCGGCCAGCCGCACCACCTACATCCACGCCGACCTGCGCAAGCCCGAGGAGCTGTTCGCCGACCCGGCGCTCACCGCCACCCTCGACCTCACCCAGCCCGTCGGCCTGCTGATGATCGCCGTACTGATGCTGATCGCCGACGAGGACGACCCCTGGGGCCGGGTCGCCGCACTGCGCGACGCCCTGCCCGCCGGCAGCTGCATCGCCCTGACCACCCCCACCCCGGACTTCGACCCCGAGGCCGTCGGCAAGGTCGCCGAGGCCGCCCGGGCCGGCGGGATGACCCTGGTACCACGCGGCTACGACGACGTCGTCCGCTTCTTCGACGGCTGGGACCTGGTCGAGCCGGGCGTCGCCCCGGTCCTGGCCTGGCGCCCCGACGGCGAGCCCCCGGCCGACCCGAAGGCCGCCTACTACTGGGGCGGCGTCGCCATCAAGCGCTGACCAAACACCGACGACCGGGTGGGACGGCCAAAACCCGTCCCACCCCTCACTCGCCTCACTCCCCTCACTCTCCCCCTCCCCATCCCCCTCCCCCTCACTTCTCCTCCCCCTCACTTCAACAGCCGCGACAACCGCCGGTCCGCCAACGGCTTGCCCCCGGTCTGGCAGGTAGGGCAGTACTGGAACGAGGAGTCCGCGAAGGACACCTCCCGAATGGTGTCCCCGCACACCGGGCACGGCTCGCCGGTCCGGCCGTGCACCCGCAGCCCGAGCTTCTTCTCCGCCTTCAGCTCCCCCGCCGCCAGCCCCCGCGAGCGCTCCACCGCCTCCCGCAGCGTGCCCCCGAGCGCCTCGTACAGCCGGGCCACCTCGTCCTCGGTCAGACTCGCGGCCAGCTTGTACGGCGACATCCGGGCCGCGTGCAACACCTCGTCCGAGTAGGCGTTGCCCACCCCCGCCAACACCCCCTGGTCCCGCAGCACCCCCTTGAGCCGACGCCGCTCGCCCCGCAGCAACGCCGCGAAGTCCGCCAGCCCGAAGCCCGGGTCCAGCGGATCCGGCCCGAGCCTGGCCACCCCCGGCACCTCGGCCGGCTCCCGCACCACGTACACCGCCAGCCCCTTCTTCGACCCGGCCTCGGTGAGGTCGAACCCGTCCCCCGCCTCCCCCGCCAACCGCACCCGCAACGCCAGCGGATTGCGCGGAGAAGGCCGCGGCGGCTCAGCGGGCAGACCGTCCTTCCACCGCAACCAGCCCGCCCGCGCCAGGTGGACCACCAGGTGCAGCCCCTCCGCCTCGACGTCCAGGAACTTGCCCCGCCTGGTCACCGCCCCGACCGTCCGCCCCTCCAACGCCGTCACCGGCGGGTCGTACGTCTTCAACGCACTGATCGCCACCGGCTGCACCCGAGCGATCACCCGCCCGGTCAACCGCTCGGACAGGAAAGCACTCAACGCCTCGACCTCAGGCAGCTCCGGCATGCCCCCAGTCTCCCCCGACCCCCCACCCCCCGCCTGCGCTCCCACCCAGCGG
>NZ_LFVW01001035.1:0-2301 GCF_001182915.1 Kitasatospora sp. MY 5-36 | reverse complement strand
GGCCCGGGCCGAGCGGTGCGCCCGCGGGCCCGGCTGCCGGGGCCTGGTCGTGGCGGCCCACCGGCCTGGGCGGCGCGCCGACCACGCTCTCGGCCGGCATGGCCTGTGGTGGCCTCATGGCGGTCACCGGACTCTCCTCCCCTCGGCGGTCCGGTGGCCGGGTCAGGCCGGTGGGCCGCGAGCATGCTCGATCGCGTGCTGATGATGCCGGGCCGACGGGGCCGTCCCGTCGGCGGGTGTGCCGTTTCTGGCCGTACCCGGTGACGGGTCGTGCCATGCGGTGCTCGGTACCGGGCCGGTACCGGCGCGCCGCGCCTTCGTTCCCGGGGCCCCTCGCCGTGGCCCGGCACGCCGTCAGGTCCGGCGGCCCGGTCGGCCGGTGACGCCCTTCCCCCGCGGCCCGCACCCGCCGTGACGCTCGGCCCCCTGGTGGCCACCGGTCATGGTGCCGCACGCGGCCGCCGACGGCTGCCGGTGTCCGGGCGCTCTGGTCCGCACCGCCCGGTGATCGGCCCGCCCGAACCGGGCGGAGACCCCCGGAGTGAACGCCGCGCACCACCACCAGGTCACGCCCCGCCGCTGCGCCGCTGGTCGGGACGGTTCTGCCGGGCGGCCGTACAGCTTCCGTCGGAACGTCACCGGGGCCTCGGCGCGGGCGCGTCACCGTCCGCGATCCGGGGCCGGCACTCGTCTTGCGGGCCGCCGTCGGGCCCGCTCGGGGCGGTCGTCGGCCGGGGTCGGCCGACCGGTCGGACGGACGGGGCGGTCGAACCAGTGCTCGACCGCCGCCAGGATACGGTGCGGGGGTCGCGGCCCCCGCACCCGGTGACCCCGTGAACCGCGACGCCATCGCTGTGACCAGCAGAGACCGAGGAGTTGCATGTCCACCATCAGCCGGCTGCCCGGGATTGTCACGACCGACCACGTGTTCCAGCTGCCGCTCGACCACGCCGCCCCGCAGGGCGAGCAGATCGAGGTGTACGCCCGCGAGGTGGTCGCCGCAGGCCGCGAGCGGGCCGACCTGCCCTGGCTGGTCTACCTCCAGGGCGGGCCGGGCGGCAAGGCCGCCCGGCCGCTCGGCCGGGACTCCTGGCTGGAGCGCGCCCTGGACGACTACCGGGTGCTCCTGCTCGACCAGCGCGGCACCGGGCGGTCCACCCCCGCGACGCGGCAGACCCTCGCCCGGCGCGGTGGTCCGCAGGAGCAGGCGGACTACCTGGCCCACTTCCGCGCGGACTCGATCGTCCGGGACGCCGAGCTGATCCGCGAGCGGCTGCTCGGCGCCGACCGGCGCTGGAGCGTGCTGGGCCAGAGCTTCGGCGGCTTCTGCACCCTCACCTACCTCTCCATCGCCCCCGAGGGCCTGACCGAGGCCTTCATCACCGGTGGCCTCTCCGGCCTCGGCAGCTCGGCCGACGACGTCTACCGCGCCGCCTACCCGCGGGTGGTCGGCAAGAACGAGGGCCACTACGCCCGGTTCCCGCAGGACGTCCAGGCGGTGCGCCGGATCGCGGCCCACCTCGCCGACTCCCCCGCGACCCTGCCTGACGGCGGACTGCTCACCGTCGAGGCGTTCCAGGCGCTCGGCATGCTGCTCGGCGGCGGCAGCGGCTCCGGCACGCTGCACTACCTGCTGGAGGAGGCCTGGGTGGAGGGCGCGGCCGGGCCCGAGCTCTCCGACACCTTCCTGGCCGGCGCCCAGGCGCAGCTCTCCTTCGCGGGCGGCCCGCTCTACGCGGTGCTGCACGAGTCGATCTACGGCCAGCGGTCGGTGGACCAGGGCGGCACCGCCTGGGCGGCCGAGCGGGTCCGCAAGGAGTTCCCGCAGTTCGACGCCCGGGCCGCGCTGGAGTCCGACGCGCCGGTGCTGTTCACCGGGGAGATGATCTACCCCTGGATGTTCGACACCGACCCGGCGCTGCGCCCGCTGAAGGAGACCGCGGACCTGCTCGCCGCCCGCACCGACTGGCCCGACCTGTACGACCGGGTGCGACTGGCCACCAACACCGTGCCGGTCGTGGCGGCCGTGTACCACGACGACATGTACGTGGACACCGCCGACTCGCTGGAGACCGCCCGCGCGGTGCGCGGCCTGCGGACCTGGATCACCAACGAGTGGGAGCACGACGGCCTTCGGATGAGCGGCGGCACGGTGCTGGACCGCCTGATCAAGATGGCGCACGGCGAGGCGTAGCGGCCCTCGGGCCGGCGCCGCGGCGCGGAGCGGCTCAGTGCGCACGGTGGCCTCCTCCCGCCGCCCGCCGGACGCCCCGGCAGCGGTGGTGGCCGGTCCGGGCGGCG
>NZ_LFVW01001034.1:0-2302 GCF_001182915.1 Kitasatospora sp. MY 5-36 | reverse complement strand
GTCGGACCGGGCTGGGCGGCGGACTGCGGGGCCGTGGACTGCGGAGCCGCGGGAGGCTGGGGGGTGGCGGGCGCCTCGGGGACGGGCTGCGCGTCGGCCGGGCGCTGCGGGCCGCGCACCCAGCCGCCGGCGCCGCCGCGCGCGGTCGGGTCCCAGACCGCCGGAGCGCTGTTCTGCTGGTCCGTCATGTCGCTGCTGGCCCCCACCGTCCGCCGATGCTCTGCCTGGTGCTGCGCGGCCACCGTACCGTTCGAACCCCTGCCCGGCAGCCCCGGCACGACGTTAGAGCATCGGCGCGGGGCCCCGGGAGCGAACTACCGCGCGGAGCGGCGCAGGACGCGCAGGGAGCCGGTCACCGAGACCTCCTCGAAGCCCTCGGCCAGCGCCCGCAGGTACACCCGGTACGGGGCCTGGCCGCCGTCCGCCGGGTCGGGGAACACGTCGTGCACCACCAGCAGGCCCTCCGGCGCCAGGTGCGGCACCCAGCCCTCGTAGTCGCCGGTCGCGTGCTCGTCGGTGTGCCCGCCGTCGATGAACACCAGGCCCAGCGGGCGCCCCCACAGCGCGGCGATCCGCGGCGAGCGGCCGACCAGCGCCACCACGTGCTCCTCCAGCCCGGCGGCGTGCAGGGCACGGCGGAACCGCGGCAGGGTGTCCATCAGCCCGACCTCGGGGTCGACCAGGGTCGGGTCGTGGTACTCCCAGCCGGGCTGCTGCTCCTCCGAGCCGCGGTGGTGGTCGACGGTCAGCGCGACCGTCCCCGCCTCCCGGGCCGCCGCCGCGAGCAGGATCGCCGAGCGGCCGCAGTAGGTGCCGATCTCCAGCACCGGCAGCCCGGTGGTCCGGGCCGCCTCCACCGCCGCCGCGTACAGCGCGAGCCCCTCGTCCACCGGCATGAACCCGGTGGCCTCCTCGAACGCCGCCAGCACCTCGGGTGCCGGCTCGGCGCTCAGCAGCAGGTCGGACATGCGGTGCTCCTCGGGGGGTCGGGACGCGGGCGGACGTGCACGGACCCTACTCGACGGTAGCGGTAGCGGCGCCGCCGGGGCGGCCGGCGCCGACTGGTGCCGTGCGTCGCTCGGGCGGCGGTCAGCCCGCGAGCAGGTCGGC
The DNA here is from genome assembly GCF_001182915.1 of Kitasatospora sp. MY 5-36. NCBI lineage: Bacteria > Bacillati > Actinomycetota > Actinomycetes > Kitasatosporales > Streptomycetaceae > Kitasatospora > Kitasatospora sp. MY 5-36. The sequence continues at coordinate 1,192 of NZ_LFVW01001034.1, read as the reverse complement.
GGCGATCCGGGCGCGGTGCGGGGCCAGCTCGGCGGCGATCGCCCCGACCTCGGCGGGGGTGGCGGTGACGGCGGCCGGCCGGGCCTCGGCGCGCTCGACCAGGGCGATCCGCAGGTGGGTCGGAGGGTGGGTGGAGTCCACGGTGGCGTGGTCACGGGCGCTGAGCCGCAGCAGGCGCTCGTGCTCGGTGGCGGGGACGGAGCCGAGGTGCTCGCGCAGCCGCTCCCAGAGCAGTTCCGGGGCGGGCGGCTTCGGCCGCTCGGACTGTTCGGGCTGTTCGGGCCGCTCCGGGCCCCGGCCCCGGCCGCGGCGGACCGTCCGGGGGCGCCGGCGCTCCTCGGCGCGGATCCGGCCCACGGCGGTGCACACCGGGCCGAACAGCAGGAGCGTCGCGAGCATCCCGCCGGCCGCCTCGCTGCCGCCGACCCGGACGGCGAGGGCGTCCGCGCGGTACTCGGCCTGCTGCCCGGCGCGGGAGGTGAGCCGGTCGAACAGGTAGAGGCCCTGGAGCAGCAGCCAGGCGACAGCCCGCAGGACGACCGCGCCGACCAGCGCGCCGATCCGGATCAGCAGCGAGAGCTCGTCGCCGTGCGCGCGGCCCGGCCGGTCGGGCCGGACCATGCCGTACCAGGCCGCGAGCGCCGAGACCGCGCTGTGCAGCCAGAGCGAGCGGCGGTGGTCGCCGTTGACGTGGTGGCCGAACTCGTGGCCGAGCAGGGCGATCCGCTGCCGGTCGTCCAGCACCTCCCAGAACGGCAGGCCCAGTTCGAGGACGGGACGGCGGCGCAGCCCGACCAGCCCGTAGGAGGCGTTGAACTCGTCGGTGACCCGGATGACGGCCACCGGCGCGGCACCCAGCTCGGCGGCCACCCGGTCCGCCAGCCCGTACAGGGCCGGGGCCGAGGCGCGGTCGAGGACGTTCTGGTCGCGCGGCACCCGGCCGAGCCGGGGCCGCAGCGCGACCGCGACCACCAGCGCCACCACGCCCGCGCAGCGTTGCACCGTGCTCCCGGTGACGAGCAGCCAGACCGCCAGGCAGAGCATGCCGACGGTGACCAGGTGGACCAGGCCGGCGGCGGCGGAGGCCAGCAGCCAGTCGCGGCGGGCGGTCGGGGAGTCGCCGCCGGCGGCCTGCTCCTCGAACAGCCGGTCGGTGCGGTCGGCCGCCGCCCGCTCGCGCCGGGTGGGCGCG
>NZ_LFVW01001033.1:0-2307 GCF_001182915.1 Kitasatospora sp. MY 5-36 | reverse complement strand
GGGTTCGCGCCCGGTGGGGGTGGACCCGGTGGGGTCAGGACGCCAGGGCCTTCTTGACCTGCAGCAGGCTCGGGTTGGTCATCACGACCCGCTCGCCGCCGCCCACCGGCGTCACCAGCACCGTCGGGACGGTCTGGTTCCCGTTGTTCACCGACTCGACGAAGGACGCCGACGCCGGGTCCTCCTCGATGTTGATCTCGGTGTAGCCGATGCCTTCACGGTCCAGCTGGCTCTTGAGTCGGTTGCAGTACCCACACCAGGTCGTGCTGTACATCGTCACGGTGCCGGACATCGAGGGGGCTCCTTCGAAAGAGGGGGGCGTACGGTCTCCGGCAGGAACGTCCACCGGGCGGCGGACATTCCGGAGCGCCGTCGACCGTCGCGCGGAGTGATCATCCTGCGATCGCACCGGGCCTGTGGACAACCCCGTCCGCGATGTCCCCCCGGGCTGAGAGGATGGAACGCATGCAGGAAGACCTCTTGAGCGGCAGCCCCTACGACGGCCCCCACGGCTCCCCCTGGGCCGACCCCGGTGCCGACACGGGCCCGGACGCGGTGCTCGCCGGGCTCGACCCCGAGCAGCGCGCCGTCGCCACCGCCCTGCACGGTCCCGTCTGCGTCCTGGCCGGCGCCGGCACCGGCAAGACCCGCGCCATCACCCACCGGATCGCCTACGGCGTGCGCAGCGGCGTCTACCACCCCCAGCAGGTCCTCGCCGTCACCTTCACCGCCCGCGCCGCCGGCGAGATGCGCGGCCGGCTGCGCCAGCTCGGCGCCGACGGCGTCCAGGCCCGCACCTTCCACGCCGCCGCGCTGCGCCAGCTCCAGTACTTCTGGCCGCGCGCCGTCGGCGGCCCCGTCCCCCAGCTCCTGGAACGCAAGGTCCAGCTCGTCGCCGAGGCCGCCGGCCGCTGCGGGCTGCGCGTCCAGCGCACCGAACTGCGCGACCTCACCGCCGAGATCGAATGGGCCAAGGTCACCCAGATCGCCCCCGAGGACTACCCCGCGGCCGTCGCCAAGTCCGGCCGCGAGGCCCCCCGCGACCCGGCCGAGACCGCCCAGGTCTACCGCGTCTACGAGGAGGCCAAGAGCCGCCGCGGCAGCATGGACTTCGAGGACGTCCTGCTGCTCACCGCCGCCATCCTGGAGGACCGCCCGGACATCGCCGACCAGGTCCGCTCCCAGTACCGGCACTTCACCGTCGACGAGTACCAGGACGTCTCCCCGCTCCAGCAGCGCCTGCTCGACCGGTGGACCGGCCCCGACGGCGGCGCCAGCCTCTGCGTCGTCGGCGACGCCAGCCAGACCATCTACTCCTTCACCGGCGCCACCCCCGACTACCTGCTCAACTTCCGCACCCGGCACCCCGAGGCGACGGTGGTCAAGCTGGTCCGCGACTACCGCTCCACCCCCCAGGTCGTCCACCTCGCCAACGGACTGCTCGCCCAGGCGCGCGGCGAGGCCGCCCGGCACCGCCTGGAGCTCGTCTCCCAGCGCGAGGCCGGCCCCGAGCCGGTCTACACCGAGTACGAGGACGAGCCCACCGAGGCCGAGACCACCGGCCGCCGGATCAAGGACCTGCTCGCCGCCGGGGTGCGCGCCAGCGAGATCGCCGTGCTGTTCCGCACCAACGGCCAGTCCGAGGTCTACGAGCAGGCCCTCGCCGACCTCGGCGTGCCCTACCAGCTCAAGGGCGCGGAACGGTTCTTCGAGCGCCCCGAGGTCCGGGACGCCGGCGTGCTGCTGCGCGGCGCCGCCCGGGCCGCCTCCGACCCGCTCACCGACGACGCCCCCGACCTGGCCGGCCAGGTCCGCGCGGTCCTGGCCACCCGCGGCTTCACCGCCGACCCCCCGGCCGGCTCCGGCGCCGTCCGGGACCGCTGGGAGTCGCTGGCCGCCCTGGTCCGGCTGGCCGAGGAGTTCGAGCGCACCCGCACCGCGGCCGGCCAGACCACCGACCTCGCCGCCTACGTCGCCGAGCTGGACGCCCGGGCCGCGGCCCAGCACGCCCCGGCCGTCGAGGGCGTCACGCTCGCCTCGCTGCACGCCGCCAAGGGCCTCGAATGGGACGCTGTCTTCCTCGTCGGCCTCACCGAGGGCACCCTGCCGATCATCTACGCCAAGACCGACGAGCAGGTCGAGGAGGAACGCCGCCTCCTCTACGTCGGCGTCACCCGGGCCCGCAAGCACCTCAGCCTCTCCTGGGCGCTCTCCCGCTCCCCGGGCGGCCGGGCCAGCCGCAAGCCGACCCGCTTCCTGGACGGGCTGCGCCCCGGCTCCGCCGCCCCGGGCGCGCGCACCGGCGCG
>NZ_LFVW01001032.1:0-2312 GCF_001182915.1 Kitasatospora sp. MY 5-36 | reverse complement strand
CCGCGTGGCGCCCCGGCGGCCCGGGCCGCCGCCGCTAGGGTCGGCGATGGCGTGCGAGGGCGGGCCCTCCGCCGGGCCGGGGAGGGGGTCGGCGCCGCGACCGGGGGCGTCACCGGCTCCGCTGCGGAGGTTCCATGAACGCTTCGTCCACCGCGCCGCCCCCCGCGCGGGACCGCACCCGGGTGAGGGTCCGGCAGGGCAGCACGCTGCTGCGCTGGCTGTTCACCACGGACCACAAGGTCATCGGGAACCTCTATCTGGCGACGGCCTTCGGCTTCTTCCTGGTCGGGGGCGTGCTCGCGCTGCTGATGCGGGCCCAGCTGCTGGGGCCGGACACCGGGCTGCTGTCGAACGAGCGGTACAACCAGCTGTTCACCATGCACGGCACGATCATGCTGCTGCTGTTCGCCACCCCGACCTTCGCCGGGTTCGCCAACGCGATCATGCCCCTGCAGATCGGCTCGCCGGACGTCGCCTTCCCCCGGCTGAACGCCTTCACCTACTGGGCGTTCCTGCTGGGCGGGCTGACGGTGCTGAGCGGCTTCCTCACCACCGGGGGCGCGCCCTCCTTCGGCTGGTTCGCCTACGCGCCGCTGAACGGTCCGCTGTTCTCGCCGGGGGCGGGCGGGGACCTGTGGGCGTTCGGCCTGGTGGTGGCCGGCCTCGGCACCATCCTGGGCGCGGTCAACTTCATCACCACCATCACCTGCCTGCGGGCGCCGGGCATGACGCTGTTCCGGATGCCGGTCTTCACCTGGAACGTGCTGTTCACCTCGGTCATGGTGCTGCTGGCCTTCCCGGTGCTGACCGCCGCGCTGCTCTGCCTGGAGGCGGACCGCAAGTTCGGCGCGCACGCCTTCGACGCGGCGAACGGCGGGGCGCTGCTGTGGCAGCACCTGTTCTGGTTCTTCGGCCACCCGGAGGTGTACATCGTCGCGCTGCCGTTCTTCGGCGTCATCAGCGAGATCATCCCGGTGTTCAGCCGCAAACCGCTGTTCGGCTACCACGGGATGGTCGGCGCGACCATCGCCATCACGGCGCTGTCCATGTCGGTGTGGGCGCACCACATGTTCGCCACCGGCCAGGTGCTGCTGCCGTTCTTCGCGATGATGTCCTTCCTCATCGCGGTGCCCACCGGGGTGAAGTTCTTCAACTGGGTCGGGACGATGTGGAACGGCTCGCTCTCCTTCGAGACCCCGATGCTCTGGTCGGTCGGCTTCCTGGTGACCTTCCTGTTCGGCGGGCTGAGCGGGGTGCTGCTGGCGGCGCCGCCGATCGACTTCCACGTCACCGACAGCTACTTCGTGGTGGCCCACCTGCACTACGTGCTGTTCGGGACGGTCGTCTTCGCCACCTTCGCGGGCTTCTACTTCTGGTGGCCGAAGCTCACCGGGAAGATGCTCGACGAGAAGCTGGGGAAGGCGCACTTCTGGATCCTGTTCACCGGGTTCCAGACCACCTTCCTGGTGATGCACTGGCTGGGCGCCCAGGGGATGCCGCGCCGCTACGCGAGCTACCTGGCGGTGGACGACTTCACGGCCCTGAACGTGTGCGCCTCGATCGGCTCGTTCCTGCTCGGGGTCTCCAACCTGCCGTTCTTCTACAACGTCTGGCGGACCACCAGGTACGGCGAGAAGGTCGCCGAGGACGACCCGTGGGGCTGGGGCCGGTCGCTGGAGTGGGCCACCTCCAGCCCGCCGCCGCCGCACAACTTCCACGCGCTGCCCCGGATCCGCTCGGAGTCGCCGGCCTTCGACCTGCACCACCCGGAGGTGTCCGCGGCGGAGTCGCCGACCGGCGACTCCGGTGTGCCGTACGGCCCTACCGGCGGACGGGGGAGCGGGCGGTGAAGGCGGAGGGGTGGCTGTTCGCGGTGATGACCGCGTTCTTCGCGGTGACCGGGCTGGTCTACGGACTCTGGGCCCGCGAGCCGGCCGGCAAGGCGATCCTGACGGTGGCGTTCCTGATGTCCGGTCTGGTCGCGCTGTTCTGGTTCGTCCAGTACCGGCGGTCGGGCGGCGGCCGGGCGCAGGACCGCGAGGAGGCCGAGATCGCGGAGGCCGCCGGGCCGGTGGGGTTCTTCCCGGCCCGCAGCGGCTACCCGGTCCTCGCGGCGGTCGGCGTGACGGTCTTCGCCCTGGGGCTGGTGTTCGCGCGGTGGCTGATCGTCGTCGGCGCCCTGGTGCTCGCGCTCGCCGTCGCCGGCTTCATCTTCCAGTACCGCGACCACGGCGCGGGCTGAGCCGGCGCAGCAGCCGCCGGAGCGGGCCGCCCGGGCCCGCCCCGGGCGCCGGGACGGCCGGGGGAGCGGG
>NZ_LFVW01001031.1:0-2315 GCF_001182915.1 Kitasatospora sp. MY 5-36 | reverse complement strand
GGCGAGGTCGTCACCGGCGAGGACGGCGGCCAGCAGCCCCGGCTGCCGGGGGTCGGCGATGCCGATCCGCCACGGGCCGCCGGCGGTCTGCACGTCCCCGCCGCCGCTGACGCAGTACTGCCGGGCGCCGGAGGAGCGCAGCAGGCCGGCCGCCTGCTCGACCGCCCACCCCTTGACCCAGCCACTCGGGTCCAGCCGCCCGCCTGGCCGCTCGCTGAAGTGGCCGTCCGTCTCGGCGGCCACGTCGCGGCAGGCCGCCAGCACGGCGCGGACCTCCGGATCGCAGTCGTCCAGGACGAGTTCACCTCGGTCGAGGCGGCTGATGTCGCTGTCCGGACGGTAGGTGGAGAACACCGCGTCGATCCGGTGCAGCCGTTCGGCGATCCGCTCCAGCGCGGCGGCGGTGCCGGGGCCGGGGTCGCGGACGGCGATCGAGAAGACGGTGCCCATCACGGGCTCGGCGTGGCGCAGCACGGGGCGCCTCAGCCCTTGGCCCGGTCGAGGGCGCTCTGCAGGGAGCGGACGTAGCCGTCGCTGGTGTACGTCGCGCCGCTGACCACGTCGATGGCGGCGCTCTGCGCGGATATCGCCTCCTGGTTGAGCACGGGCAGCGCGGAGCTGTTGATCTCGCGGTCGCGGCGCTCGGAGTTCGGGTACTTGACCACGTCGACGGCGGTGATCCGGCTGCCGGCCAGGGTGACCTGCACCTGGACCGGCCCGTACCGGGTGTTGACGGTGTCGCCGCTGACCTTCCGGGTGGCGCCCGTGCCCGTGGCGGAGGCGGAGGCCGAGGGCGCGGGGGAGCCGGGGGCGTTCGACGGCTGCGAAACGTCGGAACCGGTGCCGGAACCGGAACCGGTACCCGCCCCCGAGCCGATCACCGGGGCGGGCCCGGCCGCCTCGTGCGGCTTGAGGGACAGCAGCAGCACCACCCCGGCCGCGGTGGCGGCGCTGGTGACGACGGCTCGGCGCATGGAAATCAACGCTCCTCAGGTGCTTGGCGAGCCGAACGGGCTCAGCGGGCGGACGGAGTCGGCGAACGAACGGGCTCAGCGGGCGGAAGGACTCGGCGGGCGAACGGGCTCCGCGAGCGGACGGGCTCAGAACGAAAAGCTCTCGTGGTGGATGCGCCCCCGCCGCACCCCCGCGGCCCGCAGCGCGCGCACGGCCTCCTCGGCCATCGCCTCCGGGCCGCACAGGTAGACCTCGTGCTCGGCGAGGTCCGGGAGCAGACGGGCCAGCGCGGCCCCGAGGTCGCCGACCTGCTCGCGCGAGCCGAGCAGCTCGTGCACCGCCGCACCGCGCCGCCGGGCGACATCGTCCAGTTCCGCCCGGAACAGCACGTCCTGTGGCCGCCGGGCCCGCTGGACCATGGTCAGCTCGCCCGGCAGCGTCTCGAACAGGGCGCGCAGCGGGGTGATCCCCACCCCGGCGCCGAGCAGCAGCACCCGGCGCCGCCGCAGCCGCCGCCCGGTGAACGCCCCGTACGGGCCCTCGGCGCGCACCCTGGTCCCCGGGCGCAGGGCGGCCACGGCGGCACTGTGCCCGCCGAGGTCCTTGACCGTGAAGCGCAGGAAGCGCGGGTGGGGCGGCGCGGACAGCGAGTACGGGTTGGCGGCCCAGCGCAGCCCGGGGGCCTGGAACTGGAGCCGGAAGAACTGGCCCGGCTCGGCGCGGAGTCCGTCCAGCCGCCGCCCGGTCAGGAAGAGCGACACCACGCCGGGGCCCTCCGGCCGTACCTCGGCGACGGTCAGGCCGTGCCGCCGGTCGAGCAGCCACGGCCGCAGCAGCCGGAACCAGCCGAGCAGCGCCGCCGTCCCGAAGTAGAGCGCGTACCAGGCGGCCCGGCCGGGGCCGCCGCCCAGGTCGGCGCCGGTGGCGAGCTGGTGGGAGAAGGCCAGCGCCACCGCGAGGTAGGTCGCCAGGTGCAGGTAGTACCAGGTCTCGTACGGGAGGCGGCGTCGCGCGATCCGGGCGGAGACGGCGCCGGTGCCGAGCAGCAGCAGGGTGCCCAGGGCGGCCTTGACCATCTCGGGGTAGTGGAAGACGATCTCCACGCCCTCGCCGACCACCCCGCGCCCGTCGGTCAGCGCGTAGCCCCAGACGACCGCCAGCACGTGCACCGAGACCAGGGCCACCATCCACCGCCCGCCGAACGCGTGCCAGCGCGCCAGCCGGTCCGCCCCGACCCCGCGCTCCACCGGCGGCAGCCGGGCCATCAGCAGGAGCAGCACCGGCGCGGCGTAGCCGGCCAGCAGCCCGGTGATCCGGCCGGCGCCGGTCAGCCAGTCGGCCGCGCCGACCACCGCCGGGGT
>NZ_LFVW01001030.1:0-2317 GCF_001182915.1 Kitasatospora sp. MY 5-36 | reverse complement strand
GCAGCCCACGGCCGCCCCCGGGGAGGCCGACTCCGAGCACCCCGACGCCGAGGACCCCGGGACGGAGGCCGTCGGCGCCCCGCTGCCCGCCCCCGGGCCGGACGCGCCCCGGACACTGCCCGAGGCGCTGCTGCGCGCCGCCGAACTGCACCCCGACCGCGGACTGCACCTGATCCGGGCGGGCGGCGAGGCCACCAGGATCACGTACCGTCAACTCCTCGGCCGCTCCCGCGAGATCCTCGCCGTGCTGGCCGCCGCCGGGCTGCGGGCCGGGGACCGGGTGATCCTCCAGGTCCCGGAGCCCGAGTACTACTTCCCCACCCTGTGGGCCTGCTTCCTGGGCGGGATGCAGCCGGTGACGGTCGCCCGCCCGCCGGACTACCACGAGCGCAACCCCGTGCTGGAGAAGCTCTGGCACGCCTGGCAGACCCTGGAGGAGCCGCCGGTGCTCGTCTGCGGGCCCGCGGTGGCGGGCCTGGAGCGGCTCGGGGAGCTGTACCCGGCGCCGGGCCTGCGGGTGATCGCGGTCGACCGGCCCGCCGAGGGCGGGCTGCCGGACGGCCCCGCCCCCGAGCACGCCCCCGTCCCCGCCGACGTCGCGATGCTCCAGCTCTCCTCCGGCAGCACCGGACGCTCCAAGGCGGTGCAGATCACCCACCGCGGCATCCTGGAGTACGTGGCGGGGGCCGTCGCCCAGGGCACCGAGCCGGGCGACGGCACGGTCAACTGGCTGCCCCTGGACCACGTCGCCGGACTGCTGATGTTCCACCTGCGCGACGTGGTACTGGCCGCCGACCAGGTGCAGATCCCCACCGAACTCGTGCTCGCCGACCCGCTGGTCTGGCTGGACGCGCTGGAGCGCTACCGGGCGGCGCACTCCTGGTCGCCCAACTTCGGCTTCCGGCTGGTCGCCGAGGCCGTCCGGGCCGCCGGGCCGGACCGCCGCTGGGACCTGTCCTCGGTCAAGTCGCTGATCAACGCCGGGGAGCAGTGCACCGAGGCGGTGATCGACGAGTTCCTGTCCGCCACCGCCCCGTTCGGCGTCCGCCCCGGCCACGTGCTGCTGGCCTGGGGCATGGCCGAGACCTGCACGGCGATCACCTACAAGCGCTACGACGAGGACGGCGCCCGCCGCCTGGTGCGCACCGACTCGCTGACCGGCCGGCTGGAGCCCGCGGACCCGGCCTCCGCGGAGCGCGGCACCGCCTTCCTCAGCATGGGCCGGCCCGCGCCCGGCACCCGGATGCGGGTGGCCGACGACGCCGGACGGGCGCTGCCCGAGCTCCGCGTCGGCCGGCTCCAGGTCCACTCCGGCCGGGTGACGCCGGGGTACCTGAACAACCCGCCGGCCAACCAGGAGGCCTTCGTCGGCGACGACTGGTTCGACACCGGGGACCTGGCCTTCCTGGTCGACGGCGAGGTGGTGCTCACCGGCCGTCGCAAGGAGATCATCATCGTCAACGGCGTGCACTACTTCTGCCACGAGCTGGAGGACGTGGTGGCCTCCGTGGCGGGGGTGCGCTCCGGGCACGTCGCGGCCTTCGGGGTGCCGGACGAACGCACCGGCACCGAGCAGCTGGTGATCGCCTACGTCCAGAGCGACCCGGACGCGCCCTCGGCGCCGGTCGCCGCCGAGGTGCGGCAGCTGCTGGCGGCCCGCCGGCAGCCGGCCCCCGCCCTGGTGCTGCCCGTCCCAGTGGCCGACTTCCCGCGCACCACCAGCGGCAAGATCCAGCGCACCGCGCTGCGCGGGAGGCTGCTGGACGGCGAACTCGACGACCACATCGTGGCGTTGGACCTGGCCGAGGCCAACTCCCGGACGCTGCCGGACTGCGTGCGGCAGCTCGGCTGGGAGGCCCGCCCGGTGGCGGCGGCCCCGGCCTCTTCGGCGGCCTCTCTGGCCGAGGAAACGATCCTGCTGCTCGGCCCGTCCGGCCCCGGCACCCTCACCGAGGCCCTGGCCGCCGCCCTGCCGAACGCCCTGGTGGTGGACCGCCCGCCGACCGCCGACCCCGAGGACTGGCTGCGGGCCCTCGGCGACCGGACGGCCGACCGGCTGGTCTACCTGTGGAGCGCGACGCCCGACACCCCGGACCAGGCGCCGGACGAGGCACTGCTCGCCCTGCTGCGGGCGCTGCCGACGCGGGCCCCGGTCCGCGAGCTGGTCTCCGTCAGCGCCGGGTTGCACGCCGTGCTCCCCGGTGAACTCCCCAACCCCCGGGCCGCGTTGACCGCCGCACTGGCCGCCGGCGCACGGGCCGAGCAGCTGGTGCCCGCCGCCCGGCACCTCGACCTGCCGGGCGAGGCGCCGGTCGCG
>NZ_LFVW01001029.1:0-2324 GCF_001182915.1 Kitasatospora sp. MY 5-36 | reverse complement strand
GTCGTCCCGACGGTCGTCCCGACGGCGGTCGTCGCGCCGGTCGTCACGGCCGAACGAGCCGCCGCGCGAACCCGCGCTCGAACCCGAACCCGAACCGCCACGGCCACCGCCGTAGGAGGAGCCGCCACCGCTGCCGCCGTACGAACCCCCGCGCGAGCCCGAGCCGCCGCGGCTACCGCCGCCACTGCTGCCGCTGCCGTAGGAGGAGCCGCCGCCCCGGCCCCCGCCCTGTCCGCCGCGACCGCTACCGCCGCCGCTGCTGTTCCTGCCGTTGCCACTGCTACGCATCAAAGTGTCCGTACGTCGTTCCGTCTGGGATGTGCGGTCGTTTCGGCCGACCTCACCGCCCCCTACCGATCGGGCCCGGCCCGACCGGCCTCGCCACTGCCGTCCGCGGCCTGCGCGGCAGCGGCGGCGACCGCCTCCGCGATCATCGTGCCCTCCAGGGACTCCGCTTCCACGTCGTCGACCTCGGGCAGGAATGGAGCGAGCTCCGGCAGCTCGTCCAGGCCGCGGAGCCCCATCCGTTCCAGGAAGTAGTTCGTCGTCCGATACAGGATCGCACCTGTTTCGGGCTCGGATCCAGCCTCTTCCACCAGTCCTCGCTGTACCAGGGTACGCATCACGCCGTCACAGTTCACACCACGGACGGCGGAAACCCGGGATCTGGACACCGGCTGCCGGTAGGCGATCACCGCCAGGGTCTCCAGTGCGGCCTGGCTGAGCCGGGCCTGCCGGCCGTCCAGGAGGAAGCGGTCGACGGCCGCGGAACAGGTGTCCCGGCTGTAGAACCGCCAGCCGCCCGCGACCAGCCGCAGGTCGAAACCGCGGCCCTGGGCCGTGTACTCGGCGGACAGCTCGCGCAGCGCGGCCGCCACCTCGGCCCGGGGCCGCTCCAGCACCCCGGCCAGCCGCTCCTCCGCCACCGGCTCGTCGACGACCATCAGCACGGCCTCCAGGTCGGCCCGCAGCCCGGCGTCGGCGGGCCCCTCGGCACCGGAGGCCGGCGGGGCCGACTTCTGGTGCACGAGGACCGCCCCGGCCGGCTCCACCGGCCCGACCGGCCCCGCGGGCTCCACCGGGTCCGGCAGCAGCGCGAAGGCCGGCTCCAGCCACTCCTCGGCCCTCGGCCGCCCCAGCATCCCCAGCGGGCGCCGCACCGGCCGCCCGCCCTCGTCCCGTCCGCTCATCGCCGCCGACCCTCCTCGACCCCGCCGTCTCCACCGACCCCGCCGTCTCCACCGGCCTCACCGGCCGGCCGGTCGAACTCGTCCGTCACCTGGACCGCGCTCCGCCCCTCCTCGGCCACCCAGCGCACCAGCAGCTCGCCGAGCGCCTCCGGCTGCTCGAAGGCGAGCACCCGCTCCCGGTACAGCTCCAGCAGCGCCAGGAAGCGGGCGACCACCACCAGGTCGTCCGGCGCGTCCTCCACCAGCCGCCGGAACGAGGCCTCGCCCAGCTCGGTGAGCAGCCCCACCACCAGGGAGGCCTGCTCCCGCACGCTCACCGGCGGGGTGTGGATGTGGTCCACGTACACGACCGGCGCGGGCCTGGGCTCCATCGCCTTGGCCGCCAGCTCGGCCAGCCGCCGCGGCCCGATGCCGAGGACGACCTCCGGCAGCAGCTCCGCGTGCCGGGGCTCCAGGGCGGCGGTCCGGGGCCGGCGCAGCAGCTCGGCCGCCCAGCGTTCGCCGAACAGCGCCGCCGCCCGCTTGTACGCCCGGTACTGGAGCAGCCGCGCGAACAGCAGGTCACGGGCCTCCAGCAGGGCCAGGTCGGCCTCGTCCTCGACCTCCGCCACCGGGAGCAGCCGGGCGGCCTTGAGGTCGAGCAGGGTGGCGGCCACCACCAGGAACTCGGTCGCCGCGTCCAGGTCCCAGTCGGGGCCCATCGCCCGGATGTGCGCCATGAACTCGTCGGTCACGGTGGCCAGCGCCACCTCGGTGACGTCCATCCGGTGCTTGGCGATCAGGCTGAGCAGCAGGTCGAAGGGGCCTTCGAAGTTGTCCAGCCGTACCCGGAAGCCGCCCCGCGACTCGTTCTCGGTCGCGCTCGCGGCTGTGGTGGCGGTGACGGTGGCGGCTGGTCCGGCGGTTCTGGGCATGACGGTCCATCTTCACCCGTCGCCGCCTCCGGCCCCGCCCGGGGGCCGACCGACACGCCGTGCCACCCGCGCCCCGGACCGGCGCCCGCCCGGCGCTCACCGGCCCGTACGAGCCCCTCCGCACGCACCCGTCCCGTCGAACAGGCCACGGTGGGTCCCCCGGGCCCCGGGAACGCCCCTGCGGCGCCCGACACGGCCCTCCGGCACCCGGGACGTCGCC
>NZ_LFVW01000102.1:0-26437 GCF_001182915.1 Kitasatospora sp. MY 5-36 | reverse complement strand
GGCGGCTCGACGGCCGCTCCGACGGCCTCGGGCAGCCCGTCCGCCCAGCCGGACGCCGGGGGCAACCTGGCGCACACCGGTTCCGGTCCGGTGCTGCCGCTGGCGATCGGCGGCGCGGTCGTGCTCGCGGCCGGCGGCGCGATCGTGGTGGCCGCCCGGCGCAAGGCGGCCCGGAAGGCCTGAACCGGCTGAGCCCGCGATCCGGACGGGAACGCCGGAAACGCGGGCGCGTCGGAGGCACGGGAGTGTCGGAAAGAACGGAAAGGTCGGAAACGACGGAAAGGCCGGAATGGCCCGGCGTTCGTCGGCTGACCGAATCGGAGCCCTCGGTGATTGAACCTGATCACCGGGGGCTCCGTTCTTCCCTGAAGTGGCGAAGTCCATTCAGGTTTGCCGAATCCGCGTTCTGCGAGGTGACGGCTGTGATGGGCTGGCCCAAGCACATCGGAAGACGGACGGACAGTCGATATCCGGTCGTGCGGCGGGGTGTGGCGGGGTGCGGGAGTGCCGGTAGAGTCCCCCGGACAGTCGTAGCGGGCCACCGCGTACCACTCAACACGCCTGCTGCGCACGACCGTTCGGAGGGGAACAAAGTAATGGCGCGACAGCAGCGGCACTTCGCGATCGGCGCGACGGCACTCGCCGGCACGGCTGCGGCCGGTTTTCTCCTGCCTCTGGCACTGGCCACCAATGCCTCGGCGCACGTGCCGAGTTGGTCGGTGACCTGCGACAAGATCGTGATCGATCTGATCAACTACAGCCCCAAGGCCGACGTGAAGAACACCGTCAGCCTCACCATCGACGGCGAGAAGGTCCTGGACGCCAAGGCCTTCCCCGCGGAGTTCCACGGCTCCTTCCCGGTGAAGGACCACGATGCCCCGATCAAGGCGAACCTGGTGGTCACCACCACGGAGAACCCGAACGAGAAGGGCTGGAACATCAACGAGACCAAGACCATCGAGCCGTGCCACACGCCGACTCCGACCCCGACCCCGACCCCCACCAAGACCCCGACCCCGACTCCCACCCCGACGCCCACCGCGACCCCGACTCCCACCCCGTCGGTGACGCCCCCGGCCACCCCGGCCCCGTCGGTCACCCACACCCCGAGCAAGACCCCGACCCCGTCGCCCTCCGCCAGCGCGCCGGCGCTCGCCCAGACCGGTAGCAGCGACGCGACCCCGATGATCGCGGCGGCCGGCGGCGGCGTGCTGCTGGTCGGCGGCGCGCTCGTGCTGCTCGCCCGCAAGCGCCGTGGCGGCAGCGAGAGCTGACGCCCGGTCAGTCGACAACGGCAACGCCCCCCGGCCGCCAAGTGGCCGGGGGGCGTTGCGCGTTGCCGCCGCCGGTCACTCCCAGCGGAAGAAGCGGGCGGCCGCGGCCAGGCCGAGCATCGACCAGCCGGCCAGGATGCCGAGGTCCGCCCACGGCACCCCGGCGCCGGCCTGGAGCACCGACCGCAGGCCGTCCGAGAGCGCCGAGATCGGCAGCAGCTCCAGCACCGGGCGCACCGCGTCGGGGAACCTGCCCAGCGGCACGACCACCCCGCCGGCGAGCAGCAGCAGGATGAACACCAGGTTGGCGCCGGCCAGGGTGGCCTCGGCCTTCAGGGTGCCGGCCATCAGCAGGCCGAGCCCGGAGAAGGCGGCGGTGCCGAGGACCAGCAGCGCGGCGACCGTCAGGGGGTTTCCGTGCGGGGACCAGCCGAGGGCCAGGGCGATCACCGACAGCAGCGCGACCTGCAGCGCCTCCGTCACCAGGACGCAGCCGGTCTTGGCGGTCAGCAGCGCCCAGCGCGGCAGCGGGCTGGCGCCGAGCCGCTTCAGTACGCCGTAGCGGCGCTCGAAGCCGGTGGCGATGGCCTGGCCGGTGAAGGCGGTGGACATCACGGCCAGCGCGAGCAGGCCGGGGGCCAGGAAGTCGACCCGCTTGCCGGGGCCCTCGACCGCGACGATGTCCACGGCGGAGAACAGCACCAGCAGGACGGTCGGGATGACCACGGTGAGCAGCAGCTGCTCGCCGTTGCGCAGCAGCATCCGGGTCTCGAACGCCGTCTGGGCGAGCAGCATCCGGCCGACGGGCGCGGGGCCCGGCTGGGGGGAGTAGTCCGTCGTGGCGGCGCTCATGGTTGCCTCACTGCGTTCGCTCATGAGCGGAGCTCCCGTCCGGTCAGGTCGAGGAAGACGTCCTCCAGGCTGCGGCGCTGGACGGACAGCCGTTCGGGCAGGATGCCGGAGGCCGCGCACCAGCCGGTGACGGCGGCCACCAGCTGCGGGTCGACGGGCGCCTCGACGCGGTAGTTGCCGGGGGCGGTCTCGGTGGCGGTGGCGCCCTCGGGCAGCTCCTTGAGCAGCGGGCCGAGGTCGAGTCCGGGCGGGCCGTCGAAGTGCAGCGCGCCCTCGGCGCCGCCGCGGCACAGCTCCTCGGTGGTGCCGTCGGCGATCACCTTGCCGCGGTCGACGATGGCGACCCGGTCGGCGAGCTGCTCGGCCTCGTCCATGTGGTGGGTGGTGACGACCACGGTGACGCCGTCCCGGCGCAGGTCGCGCACCAGCTCCCAGGTGGCCCGGCGGGCCTGCGGGTCGAGGCCGGCGGTGGGCTCGTCCAGGAAGACCAGCTCGGGGCGGCCGACCACGGCCATCGCCAGGGCGAGCCGCTGCTGCTGGCCGCCGGACAGCCGGCGGTAGGTGGTGCGGCCGCAGGAGCCGAGGCCGAGGCGTTCGACCAGGGCGTCCACGTCCAGCGGGTGGGCGTGCAGCTTGGCGGTGTGCCGCAGCATCTCGACGGCGCGCGCGCCCGCGTACACGCCGCCGGACTGCAGCATGACGCCGATCCGGGGCCGGAGCGCGGCGCCCTGGGTGACCGGGTCGAGGCCGAGGACGCGGACGGTGCCGCCGTCCGGACGGCGGTACCCCTCGCAGGTCTCGATGGTGGTGGTCTTGCCGGCGCCGTTGGGGCCGAGGACGGCGGTGATCGCGCCGGCCGGGATGGTGAGGTCGAGGCCGTCCACCGCGAGCTTGTCGTCGTAGCGTTTGACCAGCCCGGCGATCTGGACCGCGGGTTCGGAGTGCATACCGGCGAGTGTAAGAGGGCCTGACGCGCCGGCCGGACGGCGGCTCGGTGATCGTTTTCCCAGGTCAGGTAAGGCTAACCTGCGTGACAGATGACACCGGTGAGGCCTGGGTCACGGCTTGTCCCGGCGGAAGTAATTACGCAACACTGGTGTTGTGAAAAACATGCGCGAGCACGCCCAGCAGCGGGAGGCCGAGTCGGCCTCCTCCTGTGACGTGCCCGTGACGGCGGCCGAGGTGCTGCTGGAGGGCCATCGGGCCACCCGGGACCGGGTCGCGCGGTCGATCCTGGACCACGGCCCGTCCTCCGCCGCCGACCTGGCGAACCGGCTCGGCCTCACCGCCGCCGCCGTCCGCCGCCACCTCGACGGCCTGGTCGCCACCGGTCTGGTCGAGTCCCGCGAACAGCGGGTCTACGGCAGCCGCGGCCGGGGCCGTCCGGCCAAGGTCTTCGCCCTCACCGACGCCGGCCGGGACGCCTTCTACCAGGCGTACGACCAGCTCGCCGCCGACGCGCTGCGCTGGATCGCGGACTCGGTGGGCGGCGGCAAGGCGGGCGAGGAGGCGGTCGCCGCCTTCGCCCGCGCCCGGTTCGGCAAGCAGGCCGAGAAGTACCTGGAGGCCCTGCGCCTGGCCGCCGCCGGAGAGCGCCCCGAGGCGCTGGCCCAGGCGCTCAGCGCGGACGGGTACGCTGCCACGGTGCGGCGTGTCCCGTCGGCCGCGGCCAAGGCCCCGGCGGGCGCCCAGCTCTGCCAGCACCACTGCCCGGTCGCGCACATCGCCGAGCAGTTCCCGCAGCTCTGCGAGGCGGAGACCGAGGTCTTCTCCCAGCTCCTGGGCACCCATGTGCAACGGCTGGCCACGATCGCCCACGGCGACGGGGTCTGCACCACCTATGTGCCGGCACCCGGTGCCGCATCGTCGTCCGCCCAGCCCCCGGCGGGACGCGGCTCCGATGCGATGCCGACTGCCAGTACATGAAAAATTCCGTGTCCACCGAAGATTCAGCGTCCGCGCGTTAGGAAGCTCGCATGACTGACACCGTTTCGCACCCCGAGCTCGAAGGCCTCGGCAATTACGAGTACGGCTGGGCCGACCCGGACACCGCCGGTGCCGCGGCCAAGCGCGGGCTCAGCGAGGACGTCGTCCGCGACATCTCGGCGAAGAAGAACGAGTCCGAGTGGATGCTGAACCTGCGGCTCAAGGGCCTGAAGCTGTTCGGCAAGAAGCCCATGCCGACCTGGGGCTCCGACCTCACCGGCATCGACTTCGACAACATCAAGTACTTCGTCCGCTCCACCGAGAAGCAGGCCGAGTCCTGGGAGGACCTGCCGGCGGACATCAAGGCGACGTACGACAAGCTCGGCATCCCGGAGGCGGAGAAGCAGCGCCTGGTCGCCGGCGTCGCCGCCCAGTACGAGTCCGAGGTCGTCTACCACCAGATCCGCGAGGACCTGGAGGAGCAGGGCGTCATCTTCCTGGACACCGACACCGCGCTGCGCGAGCACCCGGAGATCTTCAAGGAGTACTTCGGCACGGTGATCCCGGCCGGCGACAACAAGTTCGCCGCGCTGAACACCGCCGTGTGGTCCGGCGGCTCGTTCATCTACGTGCCGAAGGGCGTGCACGTCGACATCCCGCTGCAGGCCTACTTCCGGATCAACACCGAGAACATGGGCCAGTTCGAGCGGACGCTGATCATCGTCGACGAGGACGCCTACGTCCACTACGTCGAGGGCTGCACCGCCCCGATCTACTCCTCCGACTCGCTGCACTCGGCGGTCGTGGAGATCATCGTCAAGAAGGGCGGCCGCTGCCGCTACACGACCATCCAGAACTGGTCGAACAACGTCTACAACCTGGTCACCAAGCGTGCCGTGGCGTACGAGGGCGCGACCATGGAGTGGGTCGACGGCAACATCGGCTCCAAGGTCACCATGAAGTACCCGGCCGTCTACCTGATGGGCGAGCACGCCAAGGGCGAGACCCTCTCGATCGCCTTCGCGGGCGAGGGCCAGCACCAGGACGCCGGCGCCAAGATGGTGCACATGGCGCCGAACACCTCGTCCAACATCGTCTCCAAGTCGGTGGCGCGCGGCGGCGGCCGGACCTCCTACCGCGGTCTGATCGAGATCGGCGAGGGCTCCAAGGGCGCCAAGTCCAACGTGCTGTGCGACGCGCTGCTGGTGGACACCATCTCCCGCTCGGACACCTACCCGTACGTGGACGTCCGCGAGGACGACGTGTCCATGGGCCACGAGGCGACCGTCTCCAAGGTCAGCGAGGACCAGCTCTTCTACCTGATGAGCCGCGGCATGACCGAGTTCGAGGCGATGGCGATGATCGTCCGTGGCTTCGTCGAGCCGATCGCGCGCGAGCTGCCGATGGAGTACGCGCTGGAGCTCAACCGGCTGATCGAGCTGCAGATGGAGGGCGCGGTCGGCTGACCTCCGGCCGCCGCCGTCCACTCATTTCCGAGGAAGAGAGCACTACGAACAGCCATGGCTGAGCAGAACACCACCGGCTCCACCACCGCCGGTTCGATCGAGGTCGGCACGGCCGGCGCGGGCGCGCAGCTCGCCGGCCCCGGCACCGGCCGCACCACGGTCCAGCAGCCGATCGACGCGCGCGTCGCGGTCAAGCCGTCCTTCGACGTGAACGACTTCCCGGTGCCCACCGGCCGCGAGGAGGACTGGCGGTTCACCCCGCTGCACCGCCTCGGCGGGCTGCACGACGGCACCGCCGCCGCTGCCGAGCGCGGCGAGGACAAGGTCGAGTTCACGCTGCCGGACGGCGTCACCGCCGAGACCGTCGGCCGGGACGACGCCCGCCTGGGCAAGGCCGGCACGCCGGTCGACCGGGTCGCCGCGCAGGCGTTCAGCGCCTTCGACCAGGCCCTGGTCGTCACCGTCCCCAAGGAGTCGGTGCTGGCCGAGCCGGTCCGGATCGACGTGCGCGGCGAGGGCGGGGTCCGCTTCGCCCACGTGGTGATCGACGTCAAGCCGTTCGCCGAGGCCGTCGTGGTGCTCAACCACGCGGGCACCGGGACCCGGGCCGCCAACGTCGAGCTGCTGGTCGGCGAGGGCGCCAAGCTCACCTTCGTCTCCGTCCAGGACTGGGACCGCGACGCCGTCCACGTCGCCCAGCACAACGCGCTGGTCGGCCGGGACGCCTCCTACAAGTCCGTGGTCGTCACCTTCGGCGGCGACCTGGTCCGGCTGCACCCGCGGGTCAACTACGCCGGCCCCGGCGGCGAGGCCGAGCTGTTCGGCCTCTACTTCGCCGACGCCGGCCAGCACCTGGAGCACCGCCTGGTCGTCGACCACGACACGCCGCACTGCCGGTCGAACGTGGCGTACAAGGGCGCGCTCCAGGGCCAGGACGCCCACGCGGTCTGGGTCGGCGACGTGCTGATCCGCGCCGCCGCGCTCGGCACCGACACCTACGAGCTCAACCGGAACCTGGTGCTCACCGACGGCGCCCGGGTCGACTCGATCCCGAACCTGGAGATCGAGACCGGCGAGATCGTCGGCGCCGGCCACGCCTCGGCGACCGGCCGCTTCGACGACGAGCAGCTGTTCTACCTGCAGGCCCGCGGCATCCCGGCCGACGAGGCCCGCCGCCTGGTGGTGCGCGGCTTCTTCGCCGAGCTGCTCCAGCAGATCGGCGTGGCAGAGGTCCAGGAGCAGCTCATGGAGAAGATCGACGCCGAGCTGGAATCGGCGGTCTGAGCCCGATGACCTTCCTCCGTGCCTGCGCGCTGAACGACCTCCAGGAGGACGTTCCCAAGCGCGTGGACCTCAACGGCGTGCCGGTCTCCGTCGTCCGCACCGACGAGGGGGTGTTCGCGATCAACGACACCTGCTCGCACGCGAACGTCTCGCTCTCCGAGGGCGAGGTCGAGGACTGCATGATCGAGTGCTGGCTGCACGGCTCCAGCTTCGACCTGCGCACCGGCAAGCCGTCCGGCCTGCCCGCCACCAAGCCGGTCGCTGTCTACCCCGTAAAGATCGAAGGGGACGATGTGCTCGTCTCCGTCAACCAGGAGTCCTGAGTACACATGGCAACCCTTGAAATCCGCGACCTGCACGTCTCCGTGGACGCCGAGAACGGCCCGCGCGAGATCCTGAAGGGCGTGGACCTGACCGTGAAGCAGGGCGAGACCCACGCCATCATGGGTCCGAACGGCTCGGGCAAGTCCACCCTCGCCTACTCGCTGGCCGGCCACCCCAAGTACACCGTCACCGGCGGCTCGGTGCTGCTCGACGGCGAGGACGTCCTGGAGATGTCCGTCGACGAGCGCGCCAAGGCCGGCGTCTTCCTGGCCATGCAGTACCCCGTCGAGGTCCCGGGCGTCTCGGTCTCCAACTTCCTGCGCACCGCAGCCACCGCCGTCCGCGGCGAGGCCCCCAAGCTGCGGCTGTGGGTGAAGGAGGTCAAGGAGGCGATGGCCGCCCTCCAGATGGACCCGGCCTTCGCCGAGCGCAACGTCAACGAGGGCTTCTCCGGCGGCGAGAAGAAGCGCCACGAGATCCTCCAGCTCGAGCTGCTCAAGCCGAAGATCGCGATCCTCGACGAGACCGACTCCGGCCTGGACGTCGACGCGCTGCGGATCGTCTCCGAGGGCATCAACCGGGTCCGCTCGACCGGCGAGGTCGGCACCCTGCTGGTGACCCACTACACCCGCATCCTGCGGTACATCAAGCCCGACTACGTCCACGTCTTCGCGGGCGGCCGCATCGTCGAGTCCGGCGGCGCCGAGCTCGCCGACAAGCTGGAGAACGAGGGCTACGAGGCGTATGTGAAGGGGGGCGCGTCCGAGTGACGCATCCGTTCGCGGGACTGCTCGACACCGACGCGATCCGCAAGGACTTCCCGGTCCTCCAGCGGGTGCTGCACGACGACAAGCCGCTGGTCTACCTGGACAACGCGGCGACCTCGCAGAAGCCGCGCCAGGTGCTGGAGGCGCTGAACGCCTACTACGAGCGGCACAACGCCAACGTCCACCGCGGCGTGCACGTGCTCGCCGAGGAGGCCACGGCGCTGTACGAGGGCGCCCGGGACAAGGTCGCGGCCTTCGTCAACGCGCCGAGCCGCAACGAGGTGATCTTCACCAAGAACGCCTCGGAGTCGCTCAACCTCGTCGCCAACATGCTGGCCTGGGCCGACGAGCCGTACCGGGTGGACGCCGACTCCGAGATCGTCATCACGGAGATGGAGCACCACTCCAACATCGTCCCGTGGCAGCTGCTCTCGCAGCGCAGCGGTGCGAAGCTCAAGTGGTTCGGGCTGACCGACGAGGGCCGGCTCGACCTGTCGAACATCGACGAGCTGATCACCGAGAAGACCAAGGTGGTCTCCTTCACCCTGGTCTCCAACCTGCTCGGCACCGTCAACCCGGTCGAGACGATCGTCCGCAAGGCCCAGTCGGTCGGCGCGCTGGTCGTCATCGACGCCTCGCAGGCCGCGCCGCACATGGTGCTCGACGTGCAGGCGCTGGAAGCCGACTTCGTCGCCTTCACCGGGCACAAGATGCTGGCCCCGACCGGCATCGGCGTGCTCTGGGGCCGCCAGGAGCTGCTGGAGGACCTCCCGCCGTTCCTCGGCGGCGGCGAGATGATCGAGACCGTCACCATGGGCTCGTCCACCTACGCTCCGGCGCCCCACAAGTTCGAGGCCGGCACCCCGCCGATCGCCCAGGCGGTCGGACTCGGCGCGGCCATCGACTACCTCCAGGGCATCGGCATGGAGAAGATCGCGGCGCACGAGCACGCGATCACCGAGTACGCCGTCGAGCGGCTGCTCGAGGTCCCCGACCTGCGGATCATCGGCCCGCGCACGGCCGTGGACCGCGGCGCCGCGATCTCCTTCACCCTCGGCGACATCCACCCGCACGACGTGGGCCAGGTGCTGGACGAGCAGGGCATCGCCGTGCGCGTCGGCCACCACTGCGCGCGGCCGGTGTGCCTGCGGTACGGAATTCCGGCGACCACGCGGGCGTCGTTCTATCTGTACTCGACGCCGGGCGAGGTCGACGCGCTGATCGACGGCCTGCACCACGTCCGGAACTTCTTCGGCTGAGGGACGGGGCAGGACGACCATGAAGCTCGACTCGATGTACCAGGACATCATCCTGGACCACTACCGCAACCCGAAGGGCAAGGGGCTGCGGGACGGCGACGCCGAGGTGCACCACGTCAACCCGACGTGTGGCGACGAGATCACCCTGCGGGTGAAGCTCGACGGTGCCAAGGTCACCGACGTCTCGTACGAGTCCCAGGGCTGTTCGATCAGCCAGGCCAGCGCCTCGGTGCTGAACGAGCTGGTGGTCGGCAAGACCGTCGGCGAGGCGCAGGCCGTCCAGGAGGCCTTCCTGGAGCTGATGCAGAGCAAGGGCCAGGGCGAGGGCGACGAGGAGGTGCTGGAGGACGCGGTCGCGTTCGCCGGCGTCTCCAAGTACCCGGCCCGGGTCAAGTGCGCGCTGCTCAGCTGGATGGCCTGGAAGGACGCCACCGCCCAGGCGCTCGCCAAGAACCCCGCCGTGAACGACTGACCCGCAGAGGAGGACAAGACCATGAGTGACGAAACCCCCTCCACTGCGGAGGAGCAGACCGGCACCGTCATCGTCGGCACCACCGCCGGCACCGTCTCGGTCGAGGACCTGACCGAGGCCCTGATGGACGTCGTCGACCCCGAACTGGGCATCGACGTCGTCAACCTGGGCCTGATCTACGGCATCCACATCGACGAGTCCGACGTGGCCACCATCGACATGACGCTCACCTCGGCGGCCTGCCCGCTGACCGACGTCATCGAGGACCAGGCCAAGACGGCCACCGACGGCCTGGTGCAGGACCTGCGCATCAACTGGGTCTGGATGCCGCCGTGGGGCCCCGACAAGATCACCCCCGACGGGCGCGACCAGCTCCGCGCCCTCGGCTTCAACGTCTGAGATCTGCTGTACGGTACGCCGCTGCCGCGCGAACCCTTGGGGGTCGCGCGGCAGCGGCGTTTTGGGGCTGACACCCGCGCGTCATCTGCTTGGTTGAGCAAGCTCACCGCCGTTCCCCACCATCCACCCCCCACCCGCCTGTCGGCGGGTGCCCGCCCCCGCCCTGCGCCGCGTGCGGCGCAGATGGAGCAGGGTGACTACCTGCCGGAGCCCCTTCGGGCCGGTGGGACAGCGTGTCTCAGGCGGCGATGTGTGCAGGCCGACTGCCGGTCATCGCGGAGCGTAGAGCTGTTCGGACTCGGGCGGCACCTGCGGCTGCCACGTCCGCTCCCTGGCCGACCGTGAGGGCTCGGGTGGCCAGGCCGGCGCACGGGCGGCAGATGCCCGGTCGGGGCACGGGGTCGTGGCACTTGGCGCACTCGGCGTACCGGGTCGGTGGCCGTGCGGCGGGCCGGGCGGGTGGCAGCTTGTGCTCCAGGCGGTAGCGGGGCACGGCGGCCGCCGAGTGGATCGGGGTGGGCAGGCCCGGCAGCAGGGCGTGGGCCAGGTCGGCGGCGGTGCTGCCGCGTTCCAGCCACTGGGCGACCAGGGGAGCGAGTTCGCGTGCTTCGGTCTCGCCGAGGCGCAGGCGGGGTTCGGGTCGGATCACCCGGAACAGGGTGGCCACCGCTTCGCGGACCTCTTCGGTCTCGGAATCCTCCTCCTGTCCTTTCGACGTGAGGTCATCGGCCGGACTCGCGGGGAGGGTGGGTTCTTGCTGCCGGTCCTTTACAACAGGGCTGCCAGCAGCGCCGGTTGCCGCTCCACCGGGCGCCGGACGGGTGGTATCCGGCGCGAACCATGGTGTGTCGTACACGTGGGTCTCGGTGCGGATCGTGCCGTCCGGCATGCGGATCTTCTCGACCCGGTAGTAGCCGGCCTCGGTCAGCTCCTTCAACGCCCTACGGACGGCGCCGCGCCCCTGGGGGCTGGTGTCGGCCATGTGTCGGCCGTCCTCGCGCCAGCCGTCGGGGCGGGAGAGGAGGTCCGCGAGCAGGCCGCGGGCGGTGTAGCTCAACCGCCGGTACTGGAGCACGGCGTTGGGTAGCACGGTGAAGTTGCGCACGTGGGCGCTACGATGGACACGCATCGGGAGTTGCTGCTCCGGTTGCCGGACCCCGGGGTGTTCCAGCACCGCCGGGGTCGCCTGTTTTTGATTGGATTACAGAACGTATCACGGCAATTGACACTGCGTGAGATGTTTGGGGCTGGTGGGTGGCTGCCGGCTTGCGGCTACCTGGTGGCCGGGAGACTCCCGCGTTCGACGGCCGCGCGCAGGACGCTGGCGAAGTCCTGGGGCAGGAGGTTGACCGCGTCGAGGGCTTCGGTGGTGAGGGGGATCTCCTCCAGGAGGTACTCGCCTCGGCCTTCCTGGCTGAACTCGGGACCGGTGCGGTCCTCGAAGCTCCACTTGTCGACGGTGGCGACGTAGAAGTCCTGGTGCTCGTCGTCGGTTTGGATGGTGTGGAGGAGGCCGACGATCTCGGCTTCGCCGGCGATCTCCTCACGGACCTCGCGCAGCAGGGCCTCCTCGGGGCCGGCGTCGGTGGGCTCGATCTTGCCGCCGACGATCACCCAGTACGGGGCGATGCCGGGGCGGATGCGCTTGATCAGCAGCATGGTGTCGTTCGGGGTGAGGAGGACGGCGCGGACGCGGTGCTGCATGGTGGTCTGCTTCCTGTTCTCGATGGTCTCGGTGTTGTGGGGTGAGAGCCTGTCGGAGCTTAGGAAGGACGGCAGCGCGGTGTTGGCCAGGCGGGTAACGCCGGCCCCGCGCGAACTCGGTGATCACCACGTTCGGTATGGCCGGCTCGGTCACCCGGGATTCACCTCCGCCGCACGGCCTCGCCGCTGGGCGGGGCGGTGGACCGGTCGAGTGCGCTCGTCGTGTCGAGCCCGCCGATCGGCGTCCACTCATGTTCCAGGATCGAGTAGGTGATCGAGTCGCGCCAGGTGCCGCGGACGAAGACGTGGTCGCGGATGCGGCCGTCCTCGGTCATGCCGGCGCGCAGGAGGGCGCGTGCGGAGGCTTCGTTGAGCGGGGAGCGGGCGGCCCAGATGCGGTGCAGGCCGAGGAGGTTGAAGCCGAGCGCGCACAGCAGGTGAACGGTCTCGGTGCCGTAGCCCTTGCCCCACGCGGCCTGGTGGAGGGCGAAGCCGACGGTGGCGGCCTGCTGCGGCTCGGTGGCCAGGCGCGCGTAGCCGATCAGCTCGTGTTCGCCGCGCCGGGTGACGGCGAGGCAGTACTCGGTTCGCGGGGTGGCGAGCGCGGAGTCGATGGACCGGGCGGTGATCGCTTCGACCTGTTCCGGGTGCGGGGTTCGAAGCTGAGGTGCCGGGTGGCCTCGGGGTCACCGTAGATCGCCAGGAGGTCGTCGGTGTCCTCGGGTTCGACTTCGCGCAGTGCCAGGTTGGGGCCGGTCAGGTGGAGTGGGGTCATGGCTGCGGAGCCTATCCGGGGGATCACCGGACGAGGGCCGAGGTGGGTATGGCGGTGAAGGCCTCGATCTCCTGGCGCAGACCGGCCGCCGCACCGCCGTTGCGGCGGTCGTCGCCTCGCAGGGCGGCGTGGACGCGTTGGGCGCTGCTGACGATGCCGAAGTTCCGTTGCTCGACGGGGAGGTCGAGCACGGGGCGGACGGCCTCGGCGGCGCCCTCGATCTCGCCTCGGGTGATGCGGGCGAGGGCGAGGTCGGTCTGGGCGCCGGCCTGGTCGCCGAAGGCCCACTCGTCCTCAGTGGCGTTGCGGTAGGCGGTGACGGCGACTTCGGACTGGATCTCGCCGAGGGCCGCGTCTTCCCCGAGCTGCACGGTGGCCTCGGCGACGTAGTAGAGCTGGCGGGGCAGCGGGAAGGTCATGATGCCGCCGAAGGCGTCGAGGTCGTCGGGTTCGACGGTCTCGCGGGCCTCCTCGGCCCGCTGGATGGCGGTGCGGGTGGCCTCGCCGTTGCCGAGGAGGGAGTGGGCGCGGGCTGAGAGGCAGGCCAGCCAGACGCTGGTGGTGCCGCGGACGTCGTCGATGGTGCCCTGTCCGAGGGCGGCGTAGTCGGCGGCTTCGCCGGGGCGGCCGGCCCAGTAGGAGATCAGCGACTGGAGCGAGCGGACCCAGGCGCGCATGGCGTGGTGGTCAGCGTTGTCGGCGCAGACGAAGGCGGTGCGGGCCTGCATCATGGCGGCGCTCGGATTGCCCAGGTCGTGGCTGGCCTTGGCGAGCATGCCGGAGGTGATCCCGGCGAGCAGGTACAGCTCTCGGGCCTGCGACGGCTTGACCCGTCCGTGTTCCAGCAACTGGAAGGTGAGGTCCTGGACCTCGACCAGGTCGCCGAGCAGGGTCGGCAGTGCCAGCTTCGGGTAGGCGGCGGTCAGCCGCCGTACCTCGTCGTTGATCTGGCCCAGGGTCTCCGAGCCGATGCTGCTGCCCTCCGCCATCGCGGTGAACCGAAGTGCACGACGAACCGCCATCGTGACCTGCCTTTCCAATTCCGTGGTGCCCGCGTCGAGGCGGGGCTCGCTGCTGGACGGGCCACCGACAGGCAGTGCCGCTGCCTGCTCGGGTGGGAGGAGGACAGGGACCGGCCGTGGTGGCGGGACGGCGAACGAGGCGGTGGTAGCGGGCACGGATACGGGGCCAGCCGGTGCGGGTGCGAGGAGTTGGTCCACGCCGACGCCGAACATGGCCTCCAGCACCCGGCACTGGTCCGGGTAGGGGCGGGTCTTCACCGCGCCGCCGTACCAGCGCTCGAACTGCCGCTTGGAGACCGACAGACCCCGGAGCCGAGGGTCGCGCTCCTGCTCGGCGGCCGAGTTCGCCGTCGCCTCGAACCGGAGACGGAAGGTCTCGTAGACCTGCCAGTGTCGCTGAAGCGTCAAAACCCTGAGGAGTGTGGGAGTTTCAGCCACCGCGGATCATCTCCGTCCCCGTTCGTCTGTTCTGACGATAGCCATGGTCGCTCGACAGGAAACCCGTTCGAGGTCGTCCCGGCCCAGATGACGGCGGCCGTGACGGCAGTCATGACGCGTACCGACATGGTTCGCCTTTCGGGACGGCGGGACGGTGACGGCAGCCGCGTCGTATCGGTGCCGCACCCGGCGCCGCCATCCTGAACGCCACCTCGCTGTCCGTGCATAACCGACAGCGAAGCGTGAGACCAAGGGTGCTGGGATCCGCGCCCGATCGACCCCATCCAGCACCACGTGCATTCCGGTTCGCCATGCCGCGAGCCGGCAACGGGAGGGAACCGATGGACGACACCCTGACCGCTCTGGCCGGGCAGATCGCCCAGCTGGACGCCGTGGACTCCGCCCACCTGGAGCGGATGCGCCACGAAGCCCTGACCGCCCAGGCCCCCTGGAAGGCGGAGTACGGCGCCTACCAGTCCGGCGGCTGGTGGACCACCTCGCTGATGAACGCCTCCGGCGACGCCGCCGACGTGACGATCGGCGACTGCGCCGCCCGGCCTACCGACCTGCTGGGCCGGATGCCGGCCACCGCCGCATTCCTGGCCGACCTCGGCCTGGACTTCATGTGGGTGCGGCTCGCCCGGCTGGAGGGCAACGCCTTCCTCTGGGAGCACCGCGACTACGACGACCTCGACCAGGTCGAGCGGCACCGGCTGCACGTCCCGCTGCACACCAACAGGTCCGCCTTCCTGGTCACCGGCGGCACCAAGGTGCACATGACGGGCGGGCGGATCTGGCGGCTGACGCCGACCTACGCCCACGGGGTGTGCAACCTGCTCGGCCCGGACCGGATCCACCTGATCGCCGACGTGTACGCCGACGACGCCTACCGCCACCTGGCCCGCCGTCCCGCGCTCAGCCCGATGGTCGCGGAGCCGTTGCCCGTCGCCGACCAGACGGTCCTCGCCGCGCGGCTGGAGAGCGCCCGCAACATGGCCACCCTCGGCTACACGGAGGCGGCCGAGCGGATGCTGCTGCGGCTCTTCTACACCTACGCCCTGCCGGAAGGCACGGTCTACGACCTGATCGCCGAACTGCACACCTCCCTCGGCGACATGGAGGCCGCGACCCGCTGGGACACCGCCAAGCGCCGCCTCCTCGCCATCCCCGCCTGATCCCAGCCCGCACCCACGCCCGGAAGGAAGAAGCGCATGCCCACCCTGCAACTGGCGGCGATCACCCAGGCCAACCGGCCCGCGCAGCTGCCGCTGCTGTCGAAGCTCGCCGACATCCTGGCCACCTCCCCGGCGGTGACCCACCTGATGGTCCGCGGGTCGCTGGCCCACGGCACCGCCGACCGCCTGTCCGACGTCGACTTCGTCGCCGGCGTCCACGATGCCCACTTCCCGTCGTTCGTCGAGGCCCTGGACACCCTGATGCCGGTCGAGGCCGGCGCCCTGCTGCCCGGCTGGCGCGACACGATCGTCGCCGACCTCGGCGGCGTCGGGATGGTCTTCCTCGTCCCGGACGAGGGCAAGCTCCACCAGATCGACCTCTACGTCGCACCGGCCTCCCGGATCCCGCGGCTGCAGGAGACGGTCAGCACCGCCGTCCTCCTCGACCGCCGGCCCGGACCGGTCACCGCGCCGGACGTCGCGGCGGCCGAGAGCTTCGCCGCCGCCTTCCTCGCCCGGCCGCGCTCCTGCGCCGAGCTGCTGATCGAACACCTGGTGCTGGCCGTCCTCCTGCACAAGCGGATCAAGCGCGGCCAGCGGTTCGTGGCGTACGCCGAGTGGCACCGGCTGCACACGGCCACGAAGGACCTGATCAAGACCGCCCTGGCCCCCGCCTCACGGTTCTGGGGCTGGTACCAGCTGCGCGAGGAGATCGCCGTCACCCCGATCGGCCGCGCCTGCCTGGGCGACCTGGACGCCGCGATCAGCGGCCCGGCCATCCCGGAGGCGGCCGACGTCACCGAGGCGATCGAGCGGGTGCTCGCCCTGGCCGAGCGGGCCTGCCCGCAGGCGCTCGACGGCCTGCACGACGCCGTCGCCGCCTACCGCACCTACCAGGAGCTGGTGTGAACGCACTCCACCTCGCGGGCCCGGCCGCCAGCCGGGCCCGCGAGGGCCTGACCGCCAGCCGGGCCCGCGAGGGCCTGACCGCCGTCTTCTTCGGCGGCGTCGTCCCCGCCTCCGCCCAGGAGGAGGCGCTGGCCGAGGAGATCGGCCGGGCCCTCGCCCAGGCCGGCTACCAGCTCCTGCACGGCGGCTACAACGGGCTGATGGAGGCCGCCGCCCGCGGAGCCGGAGGCCAGGGAGCCACGGTCACCGCCGTCACGCTGACCGGCAAGCACGACGAGTGGGGCGCGTTCAACCCCCACACCACCCTGTCCGTCCCCCTGCCCGACCCCGGCGCCCGCCTCAACCACTACCTGGAGAACGCCGACCTGGTCGTCGCCATGGGCGGCGGAGTCGGCACCCTCCACGAGCTGACCGCCGCCCTCTACTACGCGACCACCATCCGGCCCGTGCCGGTCTGTCTCGCGGGCGCGTCGGCCCTGCGCCTGCTCGCCTTCCTGCGCGAGGAGCGGTGGCTGTACGAGACCCCGACCCGGCCGCTCGGCTTCCTCGCCACCGTCGAGTCCGCCGACGCCTTCCGCGCCCACCTGGCCTCGCTCGACACCACCTCGATCGGAGGAGCATGACCACCCGCACCCCGTCGGCCGGCCTCGCCGCCCGACTCGCCGAAACCGCGTGCGTCAACGCCCCGTTCAAGCTCGCCGACGGCGGCCGGCTCGACGCGTACTTCGACGAGTACCGGCTCGCCTCCGACCCCGCGCTCCTGCGTGACACCGCCACCGCCATGGCCGACCTCGTCCCCGACGACGCCCGGGTGCTCGCCGGCATCGAACTCGGCGGCGTCCCCCTCGTCGTGGCGCTGTCCTCCGCCACCGGCCTGCCCGCCGTCTTCCTGCGCCGCAAGCCCAAGAGCTACGGGTCGTTCCACCAGGTCGAGGGCCTTCCCATCGACGGCCGACAGATCGTCCTGGTCGACGACGTGGTCCGTTCCGGCGGCCAGCTGCTCCACATGGCAAGGATCCTGCGGATGGTGGGCGGACCGGTCACCCACGCGCTGTGCGTCCTGGAGCGCCCGCTCGGCGGCCGGACGCTGCTGGCCGAGCACCGCGTCACGCTGCGCTCGCTGTTCACCGAGGCCGACCTGCCGGCGCCCCGGGCGGGTGGTGCCGCGTGAAGCGGGCCGTGCTCTTCGACCTCGACGGCGTCCTCGTCGACAGCCGGGACGCCCAACTCGCCACCCTGGCAGGCTATGCGACCGCTGCCCTCGGCAAGCGGGTGACCGTAGCCGATCTCCCGGCCGACGCCGCGACCACCCCGCGCGAGTACGTCCTCTCCGACCTCGGACTGGACGGATCGATCAACGAGGAAGGCTGGGCCGTGGCGAGCGCCACGGCCACCCTGACCGCCGAGGTGTTCCCGTACGTCGCCGGGACCCTCGCCGCGCTCCGCGAGGCCGGAGTCGGCACCGGTGTCGTCACCCTGCGAAGCCGCGAACGGGTCAACTGGCTGCTGCCGCAGGACATCCTCGACCGGCTGGACACCGTCGTCTGCTACGAGGACGCCCAGCCCAAGCCCGCCCCCGACGGCGTCCTGCTCGCCCTCGACCGGCTGGAGGTTTCTCCGAGGGCGGGCATCTTCGTCGGCGACACCGAGACCGACATCCACGCCGCCCACGCCGCGGGTGTCACCGCCGTCGGCGCAGGCTGGGGCTTCGCCGGCCCCGAAGCGCTCACCCGGGCCGGAGCCCACCTCGTGATGCCCCGCGCCGACCACGCCGCCTTCGTCCTGCCCCTGCTGGTTGGCATCGGCCGTCAGGAGGACAACTCCAAGCGATCTTGACCCCGGAGCCGCTACTGTTGGTGGCGCAGTCGCAGCGGACCGTCGCGTCCGTTGTCGGCTGCGCCACCTCAGAGCGACGGATACCGGAGTCATGGTCTACACCGTGGGGGCGCGAGCTATCTGCGCCGAGCTGGAGAACTGAGAACCACTCAGTCCTCGTTCTCGGCCCGGCTCGGCGTGTGATCACCCCCCACCTCTCCGCGACTCTTCCGTGAGGGCCCTACCGCCATGCGCTCGACGCAAATCCGCTCCACCTTCCTGGACTTCTTCACCTCACGCGGCCACCGCCACGTCCCGTCCAGCCCGCTCATCCCCTCCGACCCGACCCTGCTGCTGGCCAACGCCGGCATGAACCAGTTCAAGCCCTACTTCCTGGGCGAGGTCACCCCGGAGTACCCCCGCGCCACCACCATCCAGAAGTGCGCCCGCACCTCCGACATCGACAACGTCGGCCGCACCAACCGGCACGCCACGTTCTTCGAGATGATGGGCAACTTCTCGTTCGGCGACTACTTCAAGGCCGATGCCATCGCCTACGCCTGGGAACTCCTCACCCAGGGCTACAACCTGGAGAAGGATCGGCTCTGGATCACCGTCCACCAGGACGACGATGAGGCCGAACAGCTCTGGCGCAAGATCGGCGTCCCCGCCGAGCGCATCCAGCGCCTCGGCGCGGACAACTTCTGGGACATGGGCGTACCCGGCCCCTGCGGCCCCTGCTCCGAGGTCAACTACGACCGGGGCCCGGCCTTCGGGCGCGAGGGTGGCCCGGCCGTCGACGGCGAACGCTACGTCGAGATCTGGAACCTCGTCTTCATGCAGTCCATGCGCGGTGAGGACGACGACAACGGCACCTTCCCGATCCTCGGTGACCTCGCCCAGCAGAGCATCGACACCGGCCTCGGCCTCGACCGCCTCGCCGCGATCCTCCAAGGCGTCGAGAACGTCTGCAGCACCGACCTCCTCCTGCCCACCCTGACCACCGTCCAGGAACTCGCTGGCCGCGACTACCCCGGCAGCGGCTCCGGCGGTGAGGAGAAGGTCTCGTTCCAGGTCGTCTCCGAGCACGCCCGCTCCATCGCCTACCTCATCGCGGACGGCGTCCTGCCTGCCAAGGACGGCCGCGGCTACGTCCTGCGCCGCCTGATGCGCCGTGCCATCCGGCACGCCCGCATGCTCGGCATCGACCAGCCCGTCCTCGCCCCGGCCACCGCCAGCGTCATCGCCAACCTCGGCGACGTCTGGCCCGAACTCGCCGACCAGGCAAGCCTCATCGAGCAGGTCGTCACCGCCGAGGAGGAGTCCTTCACCCGCACGCTCACCCAGGGAACCCGGCTGCTCAACGCCGCCATCACCCGCAGCCGCGGCAGCCGCTCCACCACCCTCACCGGCGAGACCGTCTTCGAACTGCACGACACCTACGGCTTCCCCGTCGAGCTGACCATCGAGGCCGCCCGCGACGCCGGGCTCACCGTCGACGAGGACCGCTTCACCACCCTGCTCGCCGAACAGCAGAAGCGCGCCAAGGCCGGCGGCAAGGCCAAGACCGCCGAGGCCCTGCGCCGACAGGACGCCTACCGCGAACTGTCCTCCCGCCACGGCCGCACCGACTTCACCGGCTACGACCGCCTCGACACCGTAGCCACCGTCCTCGGCCTCATCTCCGACGGCGCCGTCGTGCCCGGCGCCGACCAGGGCAGCACGCTCGAACTGGTCCTGGACCGTAGCCCGTTCTATGCCGAGTCCGGCGGTCAGGTCGGTGACACCGGCACCATCCGCACGTCCTCCGGCGCGCTCCTGGATGTCTTGGACACCAGGCTCGGCCTGGAAGGCTTCCACGTCCACACCGTTCGCGTCCTCGAAGGCGAGATCCGCAGCGGCGAGCAGGCCGAAGCCCTCGTCGACGGCCCGCGCCGCGACGCCGTCGCCCGCTCCCACTCCGCCACCCACGTCCTGCACGCCATGCTCCACCGCACCCTCGGCGACCACGCCCGCCAGCACGGCTCCCTCGTCGACGCCGGCCGCCTGCGCTTCGACTTCGCCCACTTCTCCGCCGTCGACCCCACCCAGCTCGCCGCCATCCAGGCCCTCGTCAACGACCACCTCCTCGACGACCCCGAAGTCCGCATCTGGCACGCCACCCGCTCCGAAGCCGAGGCCGCCGGAGCCACCGCCCTCTTCGGCGAGAAGTACGGCGACCACGTCCGCATCGTCGACATCGGCGACTTCTCCCGCGAACTCTGCGGCGGCACCCACGTCCCCCACGGCGCGAACGCCGGCCCCGTCCGCATCCTCGGCGAAGCCTCCATCGGCTCCAACCTCCGCCGCATCGAAGCCCTCACCGGCCGCGACGCCCTCGCCTACCACGACACCGAACGCCGCCTCCTCGAAGAGCTGTCCGTGCTCCTCGGCACTCGCCCCCAGGACGCGCCCGAAGCCCTGCGCAAGCGCCTCGACGCCCTCACCACAGCCCAGCAGGAACTCGCCCGCCTTCGCGAGACCGAGCTCCGCACCCGCGCCCAGCACCTCGCCGCCACCGCCCGCACCGTCCCCGGCGGCCGGATCGTCACCGAGAAGGTGACCGACCTCGGCTCCGACGAACTCCGCACACTGGCCATCAACACCGCCGACCTCCTGGGCAGCGACCACGCCGTCGTCGTCCTCGGCACCGAACGCGACGGCAAGGCCCTCCTCGCTGCCGCCATCACCCGCAGCCTCCACGACACCGGCACCCAGGCCAGCCAGCTCCTCGTTCCAGCCGCCCGCACGGTTGGTGGCGGAGCCGGCGGCAAGGGCCCCGTCGCCAGCGCTGGTGGCCGCTACGTCGGAGCGCTCGACCAAGCGCTCGCCCTCGCGGCCCAGGACGCGACCCGAGTCCTCGACCAGTAGAGCCAGGTCACCCGGCATCCGCTGCTGGCCCTCTCGCCAGGGAGGCCAGCAGCGCATGCCACCTCTGTTTCAGGTTGCCAGGTCCTTCAGCAGGACCACGCTCTCGTAGTTGGTCACATCCCACCGCCACGTCCCGACGGGCAGGTACCCCCGTCGGCGGTACCAGCCGACCAACTCGACGGCCTCGGCGGACGTATCGATGACAGCCACTGTGGACCCGAGCGCAACGACGCGCTCTTCCGCCAGCGCCAGCAGACGCTGCCCAAGCCCCGTTCCGCGGTACGCAGGATCCACTGCGAGTTGCCAAAACGAGCCGGCTCCCGCTGGTACCGGATATCCGGCAGGCATCGTGCACGGGGCCGCCACCGTCACCGATCCCACGAGCTTCGTGCCTCTGCATGCAACCCAGCACTCGCCCGCACCCAGCCGATGGGCTGTGTCCTGCACGGACTGGTAGGACGCGAAGAAGACCCTGCCGGCAGCCGCGTGATCAGCGTAGGCGCGATGGAGGAGGGCGGTCAGCTCTTCCACGGAGTCACCGGCAGTAAAGCGTCTCACCGTGAAACCCCTGGCCAGTGGGCCTGTCATACGTTCCATCGCTCACCGCCTCTCGTGGCCGACCAGCCTTCGGTCGCGCGGCCCTCGCACTCCTCCATCGTGGAACAAGAAGAACAAAGGGGGCCGCCGTTGTCCCACTGATCCGAAGGGGCTCTGGCAGGTTACGGCTGCTTGCTCAATCTCCGCGTGCTGTCCGGCCGGGCGGCCTGCGGCGAGGGCAGGGGCGGGCACCCGCCGGGAGGCGGGTGGGGGGTGGATGGTGGGGAACGGCGGGGGACTTGAACAGCGCAGCAGATGATGCGCGGGTGTTCACCCGGCGGCGGGCGAAGCGGGGGTGGGAAGACGCCGCTGCCCGGGACTTCTTCGGAAGTCCCGGGCAGCGGCGTTCTGTGGGTGGGCCGTCAGGCGGTGGGCTTGGGTTTGCGGGCGACGGCGATGGCGAGGGCGGTGCAGGCGAGGGCGGCGAGGGCGGCGAAGCCGCTGACGGAGGGGAGGAGGCCGTAGGTCTGGACGAGGGCGCCGAGGGCGATGATGGGGGCGGAGCTGCCCAGGTAGACGATGACCCAGAGGGCGCTCAGTTCGGAGCCGCGGCGTTCCGGGTTCATCGCGGTGACGGCGCTGGTGAACAGGGAGCGGAAGGCGACGCCCTGGGAGACGCCGCCGAGGACGCTGCCGATGAAGAGCAGTGCCGGGGTGCCGGTGTACTGGGCGGCGACGACCAGGCCGAGGCCGGTGGCCAGGCCGGTCATGCCGAGGGCGGTCACCACGCGGTCGGAGGTCGGCGGGACGAGCAGCTGGGTGGCGGCGGAGGAGCCGAGCAGGAGGGCGGCCACGATCGCGCCGACCAGCTTGGAGTCGGTGTGCAGCAGCTTGGCGGCGAAGGCCGGGGCCAGGCTGAGGTAGACGCCGAACACCGCGTAGGAGATGAAGCCGGCGGTGGCGGCGAGCAGGAACTCGCGGCGCCCGGTGCGCGGCAGCCGCAGGCGCTGGGGGCGCAGGTGGGCCGGGGTGGTGATGCGGGGCGGGGAGGCCGGCGGGCGGCTGCGGCCGGGCATCCGGGGGTGGAGGAGGGCGAGCGGCACGCAGAGCGCGAGCAGGGCGATGGCGTGCAGCAGGAAGGGGGTCAGCAGCGGGTCGGAGCCGCCGGCCAGCAGGGCGCCGACCACCGGGCCGAGGGCGACGCCGCCCGCGGAACAGGCCAGGGTGATCTTGGCGGCCAGGGTCGGGTGGTCGGGCAGCAGGTCGCCGAGGGCGGCTCCGGCGGCGCCGGTGGACAGGCCGACGGCGATGCCCTGGACGGCCCGGCCGGCGGCGAGCTGCCAGAAGCTGTCGGAGGTGGCGAACACGACGTCGCCGACGGCGGACAGCGCGACGGCGGGCAGGATCAGGGCGCGGCGGCCGAGGTGGTCGGACCAGTGGCCGACCACGGCCAGGACCGGGACCAGCGCCAGCACGTAGATCGCGAACAGGACGGTGGTGTCGAGCGCGGTGAGGTGCAGCCGCTGCTGGAGGAGCGAGTAGATCGGCGTGGCCAGGTTGGCGCCGATCAGCATCAGCAGCAGGGCGGCGGCCACCAGGCCGACGCGGACGCCGCGCAGCGCGTTCCAGCGGCTGATCGCGGCGAGCCGGAGCTGGGCGCGCGGCGCGAGCTCCGGGGGAAGCAGGGCCTCCGACAGTCGGCGTCCGTCGAGCTGCGCGGTGCGCAGGCCGGAGCCGGCGGGGGAGAGGTCCGCCATGGCAGGGGTCTCCTGTGGCCGGGCACCACCGGGGTCGGCGGGGTGTGCCGGCGCGCCCGTCCGGAGGCGCTGTGGTGGTGGCCGAGGGTACGGGCTCCCTGGTGGGGCGAGGTGAGCTGAAGAGGGCCCCTCCGGCCCGGGGTCGGGCGGAGGGCGGTTGGGCTTCGTTGCCCCGGTGGCACGCGCGGGGTGTGCGCGGTACCAGACCGAAGGATAAGGGGTGGGCGTACGCCCATGGCGCGCGCCCCTGGGTGCGCCCCGTACGGCCGGGCGTCGGGGGTGCCCGGCCTATACGCTGAGGTGATGGATCGGTACGCGGCGCTGTTGGGCTGACCGCTGGGCTGAGGGAGAGCACACAACGATGGCCGGACGACGTCGCAAGAACACCGGGGCTTCGACGGGTGAGGGCGCGGCCGAGGCGGTGCTGCCCGCCGACCTGGAGCTCCAGGACCTCTACGGGGCGTTCGCCGCGCACGGGCTGGACGACGAGGACCTGGACGACGCGGCCGTCCTGGTCCCGCCGGTGAAGCTGCCCGCCGAGCGCGAGCTGGCCGAGCAGGCGAAGGCCGTACCGATGTTCGGGTACGCGCTGGCGCTGGCCCGCTGGTCCGCCCCGCACCGGGAGGTGGACGAGTTCGGCGACCTGGTCGAGGCGGACCGGGCGCCCGCGGCCCGGCTGCTGGGCCTGGCCCCGGCCGAGGGCGAGGTGCCCGAGGAGGCCGAGGTCGAGGCGTTGCGGGCCTGGTCGCTGGCCTGCGACCTGGACCTGGTGGAGCTCGGTACGACCGCGGAGGGCGAGCACGTCGCCGTCCCCGGCCCGGACCTGGAGCCCGCCGAGCAGGGCGACCCGGAGACCGTCCTGGAGCTGTGGCTGACCGCCGCCGGGATCGTCCGGGAGCTGGCCGTCGAGGCGGACTCCGGCCCGGAGGAGGGCGCCGGGGAGGCCGGGGCCGGGGAGGGCGAGGAGGACGAGGACGCGCTCTCCGAGGTCGAGGAGGCCCGTGACGAGGCCGCCGAGCTGCTGGACGAGGCCCTGCAGGTGCTCTACGAGACCACCGCCTTCGCCGAGCCCGGCAACGAGACCGTGCCGCTGGGCGTGCTGGCCGCGCTGCTGGTCGTCCCGGAGGGCGAGGAGCCCAGCGAGGAACTGCTCGGCGACATCACGGACGTGATGGTCGCGCTGGACCCGATGCTGGGCGACCTCGCCGAGCTCGGCCTGCTGGACTACCGCCCGATCGACCCCGAGCTGTTCGACGAGGAGGACGGCGAGGAGCCAGCCGTGGTCGGCGAGGAGCCGCTGGACGAGGAGGAGTCGGCCCGCTTCGGGCTGGTCCGGCTCACCCCGCTCGGCCAGTACGGCATCCGGCAGTGGCTGCTGGAGGACGGCTACGACGCGCCGCTGGTCGGCGACCTGGCCAAGGGGGACGCGGCCGAGCTGCTGCGCGGGGTGTGCGAGTCGGCCAACGTGCTGCCGGAGGAGGAGCTGCGGGCGTGGACCGCCGACCGGGAGCCGGTGGCGGCGGCGCGCGAGCTGCTCGCGGCGGCGCGCGGCTCCGACGGCTACGGGCCGCTGCGCCGGATGCTCGGCGTCTCGGCGCTCAACCTGCTCGGGCCGGGCGCGGAGCCGGCCGCCCGGGAGGTCATGGACGACCCGGAGCTGGGCGGTGCGGTGCGGGCCTGGCTGACCGCGCAGGGGGCGACGGACGTCCCGGTGCCGGACCGGGCGATGGCGCTGTGGACGGTGGTCGACACCTTCGCCGCCCAGCTGCTGGACAACGGCGGGGACGCCGAGCTGCTGGGCGAGCTGGTCGCCGACCTGCCGGTGAACGGCGATCCGGCGGGGTGGTTCGGCGAGCTGTGGCGGGTCGACCACCCGTACACGGCGGACGTCCTGGAGGCGATCGGGGAGCTGCACCCGGACCGGGCGCTGGCCAAGGAGGCGCGCAAGGCGGCGTTCAAGGCGCGCTCCAGGAGCTGAGCCCTCCGAGCGCACCGTACGGCGGTCTAGGGGAGGTCCAGTGAGCCGTCCTCGGTGAAGGGGAAGAACGGGTTGTGGGCCAGCTCCCAGAGGTGGCCGTCCGGGTCCTCGAAGTAGCCGGAGTAGCCGCCCCAGTCGGTCGGGACCGGCGGCTTGACCACCACGGCGCCGGCCTCGACCGCCGTCCGCAGCGCGGCGTCCACCAGCGCGGGGGACTCCAGGTTCACCGCGAGGGTGACGCCGCGGAAGGAGGGCTCGCCGGTGGCGGGCACGCCCGCGTCGGCGGCCAGCTCGTCGGTGGGGAAGAGGCCGAGTACCGAGTCGGCGGTGCGGAACCAGACGATCTCCGGGCTGGAGGCGGTGGAGCGCTTCCAACCGAGCGCCTCGTAGAAGCGGGCGCTCTCGTCGAGGTCGGTCACCCCGAGGGTGACGATGCTGATCCGGGCGGGGAAGGCGCCCTGCCCGGTGCGGTCCTGTGCTGCGTCGTTCTGAGCTGTCATGCCGCCAGGTTAGGGAGGGCGGCTGACAACCGGGCGCCCTGACACGGCCACCACCCCCGTCCGGGGGCCGAGCTGATGACCCGGCAGCTGCGGCCACGTAAGGTGGCGTCAGCGGTGCGGGTGCGAGGTCTCGGGGGTGCGGCACAGGATGATGCGGGAGAGCGGCGGCAGGCACCAGAAGCGGGACGCCGGGTCCTCGGGGTCCGCCCCGGCTCCGGACCGGCCGGTCCGGGAGGACCGTTTCACCGGTCGGCCCGCGGACCGGTCACTGGACCGGTTGGCCGAGCAGGGTGCCGGACGGCCCGCGGGCAGGCCCGTCGACCGGTTCGCCGACCAGGAGGAGTTCTCCCGCCGGACCCTGGCGGCGGCCGACTTCCCGGTGTACGGCGTCGCCGCGGGGCAGGCCGCCGCGGACGGGGCGATGACGGCCGACGGGGCGTTGGCCGGTGAGGCGCTGGCCGCCTTCGAGACCTCCGGCGGCGAGCTGCGCTGGGTCGAGGTCCAGTGCGGCGACTGGCGCTCGGCGGCCGGCCCGTACGTGACCGTGCGCACCTACCGGCCGGGGGCCGAACCGGGCGAGCGGCTGCCCGAGCTGGAGGACCTGGTCGAGGACGAACGGGACCGCGTCTACGAGCAGTTGGGCGTCGACGAGGGCGACGGGCCGGGCCGGGTACGGGCGTTGCGCGCGTGGATCACGGTGGACGGCGAGCCCTGCGCGGTGGAGGTGCACGAGGACCGGCCGGTGCCGGAGCCCGGCGCCCCGGCGGCGGACGGTCCGGAGCCGGTGTGGGCCGGGCGGCTGCGGGTCGGCGGACTGACCGTGACGGTGTGCGCGCGCGGGGTGGCCCCCGGCGCGGTGGAGCTCGGCGCGATCGGCGACTTCGAGGGCTGCCT
>NZ_LFVW01001028.1:0-2329 GCF_001182915.1 Kitasatospora sp. MY 5-36 | reverse complement strand
CGGCGAGGGCGTCCGCCGGGCCGTCCCAGCCGAGGCCGAGGAGTTCGAACGGTGCGGTGCCGCGCGGGGCGAGGCCGGTCCCGGCGGGCAGCGGGAGCGTGGTGGTGGAGCCGCCGCCGGCGAAGTCGTGGCGGCGCGGGGCGGACGAGGGGGTCGCACCGGCGGCGGGCTGGAGCAGGAGGGCGGCGGTGCAGCCGGCGAGCAGGGCGGCCGGAAGTGAGAGGCGCATAAACCGGATCGTCGCCGCAAACCGGACCGCCCGCCACGCCGCTCCGCGCCCGTTCGGCCGCCCCTCCCGACCTCCCACCCGAAGGCCGTAGGCTGGGGCGCACCATGACTGCGCCTTTCGCTGCCGACGCCCGCACCCCCGTCGAGCTGCTGCACGCATTCCTGCGCGGCGGCACGCCTTCGGTCGATCCCGCGGCCCCTCTGGTCACCTTCTACGACGACGCCACCGGCGAACGGGTGGAGCTGTCCGCCCGGACCTTCGACAACTGGGTGGCCAAGACGGCCAACCTCCTCCAGGACGAGCTGAACGCCGGCCCCGGCGACCGGGCGGCGCTGCTGCTGCCCGCCCACTGGCAGAGCGCCGTCTGGCTGCTGGCCTGCTGGTCGGTCGGGGTGACGGCGGTGCCGGGCGGCGACCCGGCCGCCGCCGACCTGGTGGTCAGCGGCCCGGACGGGCTGGAGGCCGCCCAGGCCTGCGAGGGCGAGCGGGTCGCGCTCGCCCTGCGTCCGCTCGGCGGCCGCTTCCCGCAGCGCCCGGACGGCTTCCTCGACTACGCCGCCGAGGTGCCCGGCCAGGGCGACCGCTTCGCCCCGTACTCCCCCGTCGCCCCGGAGGGGCCGGCGCTGGAGACCGCGGTGGACGGGCTGCCGCTGAAGCTGACGGGCGAGCAGACCGTGGCGCTGGCCCGGGAGGGGGCGGCACGGCTCGGCCTGAAGCCCGGCGACCGCGTGCTGTCCACCCTCTCGTACGACGACTGGACCGGTCTGGAGGCCGGTCTGCTGGCGCCGCTGGCGGCCGGCGCCTCGGTGGTGCTCTGCCGCAACTCGCAGGCGCTGGACGCCGGGCAGTGGGAGAAGCGGACCGAATCCGAACGGGTGACACTGCGCCTCGGCTAACCCCCGGCCCGGGCCCGGCGGGTAGGGATCGCTGCCATGGCCGAGGACGACACCGAGCACCCCCCGACCGCCACTCCCCCGACGAACGGCGCGGCCCAGGACGGCCCGCCGACGGACACCCCTCCGGGCGGGAGCGGACGCCCGCGCAGGCGCCGGCGGTGGCTGATGATCACCGCCGGCGCCGTCGCGTTCCTGCTGGTCGCCACCGGGGTGCTGCTCTGGATCGCCTACCGCACGCTGGACGGCAACATCCGCGCGGACTCGGCCACCGACCGGCTGCTCGCCAAACTGGAGGCCGAGCGGCCGAGCCGCACCGCCGGGGCGCGGGGCGCCGAGAACCTCCTGCTGATCGGCAGTGACGACCGCTCCGGCGCGAACGGCTCGTACGGCGGCGAGCCGGGCAGCCAGCGCTCGGACACCACGATCCTGCTGCACCTGGCCGCCGACCGCAGGCACGCGACGGCGGTCTCCGTGCCGCGGGACGTCATGGTCACCGTCCCCGCCTGCGAGAAGCCGGACGGCACCCGCAGCAGGCCCGCGCTGATGCAGTTCAACTGGGCCTTCGAGACGGGTGGTCCGGCCTGCTCGATCCGGGCCGTCGAGCAGTTGAGCGGCATCCGGATCGACCACTACGTGATCCTCGACTTCAGCGGCTTCAAGACGATGGTGGACGCGATCGGCGGGGTCGAGGTGTGCGTGCCGCAGCCGATCCACGACAAGGACGCCAAGCTCGACCTGGCCGCCGGCCGGCGGACCCTGCACGGCGAGCAGGCCCTCGGCTACGTCCGGGCCCGGGAGAGCCTGGGCGACGGCAGCGACACCCAGCGCATGGGCCGTCAGCAGCAGTTCCTGGCCGCGCTGATCCGCAAGGTGCAGTCGCAGGGCGTGCTGCTGAACCCGGCGAAGCTGTGGCCGGTGCTGGACGCCGCGACCTCCTCGGTCCGGGCGGACGGCGCGCTGTCCTCGCTCGGCGCGCTGTACGACCTCACCCAGGACCTGCGCGGCATCCCCTCGGCGGACGTGGTCTTCCTGACCGCGCCGCGCCGCCCGTACCGCTACGACTCGGACCGGGACGAGTTCGTGCAGCCGCAGACCGGCCAGCTGTTCGCGGCGCTGCGGGACGACCGGCCGGTCGCCGTCCGGGCGCCCGGGTCCACGCCGTCCCCGGGGCCGGTCCCGGGGGCGGGCCGCTCGCCGGCGGCGG
>NZ_LFVW01001027.1:0-2357 GCF_001182915.1 Kitasatospora sp. MY 5-36 | reverse complement strand
GGCGGCGCGGACGGCTCCGGCGGCCTCGGCCGGGTCGGGGGCGGTCACCTGGAGGGTGGACTCGCCGATCCGCAGCACGGCGCCGGGCTCCAGCGGGACGGCGGCCTCCGGCGGGACGGGCGGGACGAGCCGGCCGTCCAGGGCGGTGCCGTTGGTGGAGCCGAGGTCGCGTACGGAGATCCGGCCGTCCTCGGCGAGGTGCAGGGAGAGGTGCAGCCGGGAGACGTCCGGGTCGTCGAGCGGGACGTCGGCCTCGGCGGAGCGGCCGATCCGGATCTCCCGGCCGTGCAGCCGGTGCACGCCGCCGGCGTCGGGGCCGCCGACCACCCGCAGTTCGGCGGCGGCGGGGGCGTCGTCGGGGTCGTCGGCGGTCGGGTCGGGCTCGTTCAGGCTGAGGACGGCGCCGTCGAGCAGCGGGGGGTGGCCGAGCAGGGTGTGCTCGTCGACCCGGTGCGCCCCGGCGTACAGGTGTACGTGGGTGGCGGCCCGCGGCCCGCGCACGCCCACGGCACCCGCGAGCGCGCCCGCGATGGCGCCGAGTGCGGTGCCGACGGGCGCGGTCACCAGCACGTCCACGTAGGGAATGGCGGAGCCGGCGGCGGACGGGCCGCTGCGCGGTCGGAGGACGGTCAGCCGGATCTGCATCTCGCCCGCGGGTCCCTTCTGCTGATGTGAAGCCTGGTGCCGCTGCCCGGTGCCAAGGGCACCGTTGGGCCACACGAGTGGCGAGTGTCCATCCTGCCATCCGTCGTGGACGGTCCGCGCACCGTACCGGATTTGACGATCTTGCGATCGTGGCCGTGGCGGGGGCGACGGGGAGTCAGGTTTGCCGCCCCCTCGCAGCGTCCCGGGGACCTTCCCTAGGGGATCTCCCCCAACCCTTCCCCAGACCGTGCGGATGGCCTACCGACCACCTCAAAAACCCGTACGGTCACCGTTAGAGTGGCCGCAGACACGGGCCCGGCAGGCTCACCGCACCGGCGGAGGAGCGCCCCGCGCGGGCGGCACGGCGAGGAGTGCGACAGGTGCGGCCAGTCGGCAGCAAGTATCTGCTGGATGAGACCCTCGGGCGGGGTGCGACCGGCACCGTCTGGCGCGGCGTGGTGCGCGAGGACGTCCAGGTGCCGGGCTGCCCGCCCGGGCAGCGGGTGGCGATCAAGGTGCTGCGCGAGGAGCTGGCCGCCGACCCCGACGTGGTGATGCGCTTCCTGCGCGAGCGCTCCCTGCTGCTGCGGCTGACCCACCCCAACATCGTCCGGGTCCGCGACCTGGTCGTCGAGGGCGAGCTGCTGGCCCTGGTGATGGACCTGGTGGACGGCCCCGACCTGGCCCGCTACCTGCGCGCCAACGGCCCGTTCAGCCCGATCGCCGGCGCCCTGCTGATGGCCCAGGTCGCGGACGCGCTGGCGGCCAGCCACGCGGACGGGATCGTCCACCGCGACCTCAAGCCGGCCAACGTGATGCTCGCCTCCACCGTGGTGGACGGCGTCGAGCGGATGCACCCGCTGCTGACCGACTTCGGCATCGCCCGGCTCGCCGACTCCCCGGGCGTCACCCGCACCCACGAGTTCGTCGGCACCCCCGCCTACGTCGCGCCGGAGTCCGCCGAGGGCCGTCCGCAGACCTCCGCGGTGGACGTGTACGGCGCCGGGATCATGCTGTACGAGCTGGTCACCGGCCGCCAGCCGTTCCAGGGCGACAGCGCCCTCGCCGTGCTCCAGGCCCACCTGGCCCAGGAGCCGCAGCGGCCCAGCACCATGCCCGAGCCGCTCTGGACGGTGATCGAGCGCTGCCTGCGCAAGGACCCGGCCCAGCGGCCCGGTGCCACCTCGCTGGCGCACGCGCTGCGGGTGGTCGCGGCCGGGGTCGGCGTGCACGCCTCCCCGGCGGCGGTGGACGAGGCGCTGGCGGTCGGCGCCCTGCTGCTGCCGGACCCGCAGCCGACGGCCGTCCCCGGCAGCATGCCGCCGCTGCCGCCCGTGACGGTGCCGGGCGCCCTGGCCCCGGGCTTCATGGTCCCCGGTACGGCCCCCGGTGCCGAGGACCACACCCAGGTGCTGCCGCCGACCAGCGGGCAGTACGACCCGGCCGCGGCGACCGCGGTGATGGGCACCCAGCCGCCGCCCCCGCAGGGCGCCCCGGACCGCACCCGGGTGATGCCGCCCGCCGCCGTGCCGCCGCCCCCGCCCGCCGGGCCGCCGCAGGAGGAGGCGCCGCACCCGTGGCAGACCCAGCTGCGCGCGGCGCGGGACCGCAACCAGCAGACCCAGGTCGGCTACTTCGGCCCGGAGGACTACGAGGACCTCCCGCAGCCGCAGGTCGCCCCGCAGCCCTACCAGGCCGGGCAGGGGGGCCCG
>NZ_LFVW01001026.1:0-2359 GCF_001182915.1 Kitasatospora sp. MY 5-36 | reverse complement strand
GGGCGGGACGGCCGGGGCCGGGCCGGCGCCGCAGGGACTGGGTGGCCCGGCGCAGGCTCGCGCGGGCCTTGTTGACGGCCCGGCCCGCCGCCTTGCGGGCACCGCGACCCGCCCTGGCCAGGCCCTTGAGGATCCGCTGGGCGATCCCCTTGAGCTTGGTGCCGACCGCTTTGCCGGCTCCCTTGAGCTTGCTGAGCAGGAAGTTGGAGATGAAGTCGAGCAGCGCGACCACGCCCGCCGCGACGGCGTCGGCGAAGAGGCAGGCGGCCGATCCGGATTTGACGGCCTTGAGGAAGGCGACGAACTTCCCGATCGCCGCGATGATCTTGCTGATGGTGTTCCAGGCCGCCATCAGCCCCTGGATGATCGTCATGATCGCACCGGCCGCCGGCACGATCATCGAGACCAGCTTCTCGACGACGATCGACACGATCATCCCGGGCAGTGCCGCGACGATCGCCTGCCAGGCCATCCGGCCGATCTGGGCCATCGAGATGCAGCCCTTGACCAGGACGTTGACGATCGTGGACGTCAGCCCGACGACCGACTCGACCTTCTCGTTGAACCAGGTCCGCACCGCGCTCTTGATCGCGCCCCACAGGTAGTGCTGGATGCCGTCGACCGCGGCGGTGCCGAGCTTCTTCAGCCAGCCGCCCGGGTCGGGGGCGATGTCGCCGATCAGGGCCGCGAACTCGCCGAAGACGGCGATCGCCTTCTGGACGAAGTCGATCGCGTCCATGACGGCCTTGCGGACCGCCTCGATGGCGGCCTTGAGTCCTGCCTCCAGCGCTTCCAGCAGTGCGTTCAGCCCGGCGGCGAGCGCGTCGAGGAGCTTGTTGACGGCGTTCTTGAGCCGGTCCGCCCACTCGTTGACCTTGGCGATGGCC
The DNA here is from genome assembly GCF_001182915.1 of Kitasatospora sp. MY 5-36. Lineage (NCBI taxonomy): Bacteria > Bacillati > Actinomycetota > Actinomycetes > Kitasatosporales > Streptomycetaceae > Kitasatospora > Kitasatospora sp. MY 5-36. The sequence goes on along the minus strand of NZ_LFVW01001026.1, from coordinate 1,472 downwards.
TTGTCGCGCCACTCCTCGATCTTCTTGCGGAACTTGTCCCGCAGTTCGGGGAAGGCCGCCAGCAGGACGTCGCAGATCTTGATGAGCGCGTCCGCGAGCTTGTCGATCAGCTCGACGGCGAACTTCCGCGCCTGGTCGATCGCCCAGTTCGCGAACTTCCGGAAGCCGTCGATGATGTCGTTGATCAGGCCGCGGAAGAAGTCGAAGACCTTGGTGACGGCCTCGACCAGCGCGTCGAAGGCCGCCTTGACCTTGGACTTGACCCAGCCCCACCAGCCTTCGGACTCCTCCTTCTTGCGGTCCTTCTCCTTCTGGGCCTTCTCCTCGGCCTCCTTCCGCTTGTCCTGGATCTTCTGGTTGTCCTGCTGCTGACGGTCCTGGACGTCCTTGTCGGCCCCGGCGCGCTTCTTGTCGATCTGGCCGGTCTTGTCGGTGTGCTCGGCACCGGCGTCCTGGTCCGCGGTGGTGATCTTCCCGTCCTGCTCGGTGCGCCACTGCTCGCGTTCGGCCTTGACCTTCTCGGCGGCGTCGCCGCGTTCCCCGGCCTGGGCCTGGGCGTTGTCGGCGACCGCCTGGTCGACCTCGGCCTGGTTCTGCCGCCGGGCGTCGGCCTCGCCCTGCTTCTGCTTGGCCTGTTCGGAGCCCAGCCGGCCCTGGCCCTCGCCGACCGCGGCCTGGATCTGCGGGCCGCGTTCCTGCTGGGTGACGATGCCGATGCCCGGCTTGGTGTCGACGGCGCCGCCTGCCCTGGCACCCCCGCGTTTGCCGCCGCCGGGGACGGAGGCGGTGAGGGTCTCCTTCGGGACGTCCGGGTAGATCCGGTCCTCGCCCATCGGCTTGGCGGTGTCCTCCCGGCCGACGCCGAGGATCCTGCCGGAGCTCTCCTTGAGCTTCGCGGCCTGCCGGTCGGTGCGTGCCGGGTCGCTCTCCCCGGTCAGTTCGACCTTGGGGGCGGCGCCGACGGTGGTGTTCAGCGCCGGGTCGGTCGAGGGGACACCGTCGACGGCGACCTGGGCCTGCTGCACCTCCTGCGCCGAGACCTGGTTGCCCGCGTCGTCGGCGACATTGGGCGGGGCGACCCGGTCGCCGGGGTTCCGGCCCTCGACCTTCTTCTGGTCGGCCGTCCGCTGCCCGCCGTCCGCGCCCTCCGGGCCGACCCGTTCCAGCCGCTCCGTCACGGCTTCGGCGGGCGGCGCGGCCTCGGGTGCGCCGGACTGGGTCTGCGGTGCGCCGGACGGGCGCTGGGTGGTCGGCGGGGCGGCCTGCAGCCGGGCGTGCTGCTCGCCGACCGTACGGTCCACCGAGCCGTCCACGCCGTCCAGGGTGGTGGCCAGCTGATCGGGCGGAAGGCTCGCGGCGGTGGCGAGCGCGCTCTGCGGGTCCTGGCCGGAGACGTCGGGCGCGGCCGGTTTCTGCTGCTGCTCCTGCCCGCCCTGGGCGCCCCCGGCCGCGGCAGCGCCTCCGCCCCCGGC
>NZ_LFVW01001025.1:0-2369 GCF_001182915.1 Kitasatospora sp. MY 5-36 | reverse complement strand
CGGGCCCGCCGCACCCTCGGCCGCACCCGTCGGGCTCGCCTCCGCCGCGGCCACCGAGGCCCCGGCCACCGAAGCCCCGGCGGCCGTGCTGCGCAGGATGTCCAGCGCCGAGGTCCCGATGCCGCCGATCGCGTACTGGTCCCACCAGTTGCCGCCCCCGGGCCCTCCCGGCAGCCCCGGCAGCCCACCGCCCGAACCGGGCGCCACCTCGGCGCCCGAGGCCGCCGAACCGGACGAACTCGCCGCCGCTCCACCGCCGTTCATGTACCGACTGGAGCGCAGGTGCCACTCGTGCCCGCCGGACTGCCAGTCCTGGAGGCCCTTGACGTACGCCATCACCCGGGCACGGCCCGCCGGGTCCAGCCCGGTCTCCGCGAACAGCACCGGCAGTTCGGTGAACACGGTGTTCTCGAACTGCTGCAGCCGCGAGGTGAGCAGGTCGTTGACCGCCTCGGCGGCCTCCTGGGTGGAGCACTCCAGGAACCGCTCCAGCACCAGGATGCCGTTGCTCAGCTCGCCCTCGTCCTCCACCTCCCGCTGGTACGAGAAGATGTCGTTGCGCAGGTGCACCCCGTCGGAGAAGGCGTCCATCAGCACCCGCAGCGCCCGCGAACCCGACACCTCCTTCGGCACCTCGGCGCCGGCCGCGTACTCGACCAGCTGCGCGGACCAGGGCGCGCCGCCGACCTTGCGGCGCATCTCGATGTACTCGACCGGGTTGGCCACCCGGCCCTCGTTGATGTTGGCGAGCTCCCACAGCGACTCGTTGAGCAGGTTCCGGGTGCTCGCGGCGAACCGGATCCGCCAGTCCTCACCCATCACCGGCACGGTGCGCCGCCACAGGTCGGCCAGGCCCGCCTCGACCGGGTTCTCCGGTTCCGGCAGCTCGGCGGCCGGGTCGGCCGGCATGAACAGCGGCAGCCGGTCGAGGTGGGCCTTGCCCGCCCCGCGGTCGTTGGTGCGCTTGTACATGTCGAGGAAGTGGTCGTCGAAGAAGAAGACCCACACGTACCAGTCGGTGACCAGGGACAGCGCCTCGGCGGAGGCGTCGGGGTGGGTGTACGCGCAGAGCAGTCCGTAGTCGTGGGCCTCCAGGTCGGCCTGGTCCCAGATCCCCGACCCCTCCAGCATCCCCATCTCCCGGGCCCAGCCGGTGGAGTGGGCCCGTGCCTCGTCCAGATGCGGGTTGAGGCGTGCCGGGTGCGGCACGTAGAAGGACGGCAGTTCGAACGGCTGGGTCACGGCGGGCGGGCCTTTCTGGACGTGTCGAATTGGACCAAGAATGACTCGCCGTCAGCTCGCCGCACCGTCACAACAGAAACAGTCATATGAAATGACTCGTTCCCCCCGTCCAGAACCACCCACCCGGCCGAGCGCCCTCCCCAACCCCCCACGCCCCCGCGCCCGCCGCCCCACGGACGCCGCACCGCCCCCGCCCCGGGACCCCCGGCGGATGCGACAGGCGCGGGCAAAAAATATCCCTCGCGCCCCCGCCGGCACCCCCGGCAACCGCTCCGCCAACGAACAATGCAGCTCTGGCAAGGCCTTGAACAGACAAGACTTCCCCGGCTACGGGCGTGTTGACCGCGTACGCCAACGCCGCTTCCACCAGACTGGGCGCCGACCCGACGTCAACTCCGAGGAGGGCAAGCCCATGAACGTCACCGTCCGGCTCGCACAGCAGCCCGAGGCCGACGAACTGCTCGGACGCAGCGCGCTCGCCGCACTCGTCGGCATGCTGCTGGACCAGCAGGTCCCGATGGAGTGGGCGTTCACCGGCCCGCTGACCATCGCCCAGCGCCTCGGCCACGACGACCTGGACGCCCACGAGATCGCCACCTACAACCCGGAGGAGTTCGTCGCGCTCCTCTCCGCCAAACCGGCGGTCCACCGCTACCCGGCCGCGATGGCCAAACGGGTGCAGCAGCTCTGCCAGTTCCTCGTCGCGCAGTACGACGGCGACGCGGCCGCGCTGTGGAAGAACGTCCGCACCGGCAAGGAGCTGCTCAGCCGGCTCAACGCCCTGCCCGGCTTCGGCAAGCAGAAGTCGCAGATCTTCCTGGCCCTGCTCGGCAAGCAGTACGGGGTACGGCCGGAGGGCTGGCGCGAGGCGGCCGGGGTGTACGGCGAGGAGGGCGCGCACCGCTCGGTGGCCGACATCACCGGCCCCGAATCGCTCACCCTGGTGCGGGAGTTCAAGCAGGAGGTGAAGCGCGCCGCGAAGGAGGCCAAGGCCGCCGCCAAGCCGCGCACCACCACCCGCGCGTCCGCCGCCCCCACCCCGACCGGGGTGCGCTGAGCACCGGCTGACCCACCCGGCCGGCCGTACCGGGGCCGGCCCCGCCCAGAGCGCGACGCGGGCCCCGGCC
>NZ_LFVW01001024.1:0-2377 GCF_001182915.1 Kitasatospora sp. MY 5-36 | reverse complement strand
ACCGTGCGGGTAGACGGTCAGGTGCCCGTCGGTGGACGCGGAGCCGCCGAGTGCGACGGTCACCTGCCGCGCGCCGGCGTCCAGTGCGGCGGCGATGGTCTCGCCCGTGCCGCGGGTGCCGGCGGTGAGCGGGGCGAGGGCGCCGCCGAGCAGCGGCAGGCCGCCGGTGTCGGCGAGTTCGACCAGCGCGGTGCCGTCCGGCAGCAGCGCGTAGCGGCCGGTGACCGGCCCCCCGTCGGGGCCGGTGCAGTCGGGGACCGGGTACGGGACGGCGCCGGGGAGGGCGGCCGCGAGCGCGTCGAGGGTGCCCTCCCCGCCGTCGGCCATCGGACGGAGCAGCAGCTCGTCGTCCGGCCGCACCGAGCGCCAGCCTGCGGCCAGCGCCAGGGCGGCGTCCCGGGCGGTGACGGTGCCCTTGAAGGAGTCGGGCGCGACGACGACTCTCACGGCGAGGCCAGGTGCGTCAGGTGCCGCTCGATCAGGGTGCGCAGCGTCAGCTCGCCCGGGGTGTCCCAGATCTCCTGGTTGAAGATCTCGACCTCGATCCAGCCCTCGTACCCGGCGGCGGTGACCAGGTCGGTGAGGGTGCGGAAGTCGATGTGGCCGTCACCGACGTGGCCCCGGCCGAGCAGGGCGTCGGCGGGCAGCGGCAGGGTCCAGTCGCACACCTGGTAGGAGGCGATCCGGCCCTCTCGACCGGCGCGGGCGATCTGCTCGGGCAGTGCCGGGTCCCACCAGACGTGGTAGCTGTCGACGACGACGCCGACCTGCCGGGCGGGGTACGGGGCGGCGAGGTCGAGCGCCTGGGCCAGGGTGGAGACCACCGCCCGGTCGGCGCAGAACATCGGGTGCAGTGGCTCGATCGCCAGTCGCACACCGAAGTCGCCCGCGTGCGTGGCGAGTTCGGCGAGCAGGTCGGCGACGGCGGCGCGGGCGCCGACCAGGTCGCGGCTGCCGGCCGGCAGGCCGCCGACGACCAGGACCAGGGTGTCGGTGCCGAGTTCGGCGGCCTCTTCGATGGCCTGGAGGTTGTCGGCGAGCGCGGCCCGGCGCCGCTCGGGGCCGTCGGCGGTGAGGAAGCCGCCCCGGCAGAGGCTGCTGACGGCGAGTCCGGCGTCCCGGCACAGCTTCGCGGAGCGGGCCAGGCCGGTTTCGGCGACCTTGTCGCGCCAGAGCCCGATGGCCGGGATGCCGGCGTCCACGCAGCCCCGCACGGCCTCCGGAAGGCTCCAGCCCCGGGTGGTGATCTGGTTGAGCGACAGCCTCGCGAGGCCGTTCGCCGCGCCGGCGCCGCTCATGCCGCCACCCCCGCGACGGCGAGCAGCCGGCGCATCCGGTCGGCCGCGAGATCCGGGTCGGGGAGCACGGCGGCGGCGTCCGCGAGCCGGAACAGTTCCACCAGGTGGGGCACCGAACGTCCGCTCTGCGCGCCGCCCACCATGGTGAAGTGGTCCTGGTGGCCCGCCAGCCAGGCGAGGAAGACCACGCCGGTCTTGTAGTGGAAGGTCGGCGCGGCGAACAGGTGCCGGGCCAGCGGCACGGTCGGCGCGAACAGCTCCTCGTAGCGGTCGAGGTCGCCCTCGTCGAGCGCCCGCAGCGCCGCCGCGGCGGTGGCCGCGATCGGGTCGAAGACGCCCAGCAGGGCGTGGCTGTGGCCGTGTTCGTCGCCGCGGATCAGCTCGGGGTAGTGGAAGTCGTCGCCCGTGTACATCCGCACGCCGGCCGGCAGCGCGCGGCGCAGGGCGATCTCCCGGTCGGAGTCCAGCAGGGAGACCTTGATGCCCTCGATCCGGTCGGCGTGCGCGCCGATCAGCTCCAGCACGGTCGCGGCGGCCGGGTCGGGGTCGGCGGAGCCCCAGTAGCCGGCCAGCGCCGGGTCGAACATCTCGCCGAGCCAGTGCAGCAGCACCGGCCGCTCGCAGGCGGCGATCAGCTTGCCGTAGACCTCCAGGTAGTCCTCCGGGCCGCGCGCGGCGGCGGCCAGGGCGCGGCTGGCCATCAGGATCGGCTGCGCGCCGGCCTCCTGGACGACGGTCAGCTGCTCCTCGTAGGCGGCGCGGACGGCGTCCAGCGGGTGGGGGCCGGGAGCGAGCTGGTCGGTGCCGACGCCGCAGGCCAGCAGGCCGCCGCAGGCGCGGGCCTCGGCCCCGGAGCGGGTGATCAGCTCGCGGGTGGCCGGCCAGTCGAGGCCCATGCCGCGCTGGGCGGTGTCCATCGCGTCGGCCACGCCGAGGCCCAGCGACCACAGGTGTCGGCGGAAGGCGAGGGTGGCGTCCCAGTCGACGGCGGCGGGTGCGCCGGGGGCGTTGTCGCCCAGCGGGTCGGCGACCACGTGGGCGGCGGCGAAGGCCGTCCGCGAGCGGGCGGGGGCGGGCGG
>NZ_LFVW01001023.1:0-2383 GCF_001182915.1 Kitasatospora sp. MY 5-36 | reverse complement strand
CCACCGAGGAGCAGCCCGTGGCCGAGGAGCAGCCCGCCGCCGAGGCCGCCGAGGAGCAGCCGGAGCCGCAGCCCGAGGAGCCCGCCGAGCCGCGCGGCCCGGCCGCCCCCGGCTACGACGAGGCCGGCCGCGAGGCCGTCCACCAGGTGATCCGCGAGCGCCGCGACGTGCGCAACGGCTTCCGCCCGGACCCGATCCCGCACGAGGTGCTGATCCGCGTCCTGGAGGCCGCCCACACCGCGCCCAGCGTCGGCTACTCGCAGCCCTGGGACTTCGTGGTGATCCGCTCGGCGAAGACCCGCAGGCGGATGCACGCCCTGGCCGAGCGCCAGCGCGAGGCGTTCGCGGACTCGCTGCCCAAGGGCCGGGCCAAGCAGTTCAAGGAAATCAAGATCGAGGCCATCCTCGACACCCCGGTCAACATCGTGGTGACCGCCGACCGCACCCGCGGCGGCCGGCACACCCTGGGCCGGCACACCCAGCCGCAGATGGCCCCGTACTCGGCCGCCCTGGCCGTCGAGAACCTCTGGCTGGCCGCCCGCGCCGAGGGCCTGGGCGTCGGCTGGGTGAGCTTCTTCGACGACGAGGAGCTGGTCCGCGAGCTCGGCCTGCCCGAGCACCTGGAGGTCGTCGCCTACCTGTGCGTCGGCTTCGTCGACGAGTTCCCGGACGAGCCCGAGCTGGAGCAGCAGGGCTGGGCCAAGAAGCGCCCGCTGTCCTGGGTCGTCCACGAGGAGCAGTACGGCAACCGTGCGCTGCCCGGCGAGGAGCCGCAGAGCCTGCTCGCCGACACCCTGCGCGGCATCCGCCCGCTGGACGCCAAGGCGCTCGGCGAGGCCTGGGACCGGCAGAAGCGGATGACCAAGCCGGCCGGCTCGCTCGGCATGCTGGAGATCATCTCCGCCCAGCTGTGCGGCTTGTCCCGCAAGTGCCCGCCGCCGCTCCCGGAGCCCGCCTGCGTGGCGATCTTCGCCGGCGACCACGGCGTGCACGCCCAGGGCGTCAGCCCCTGGCCGCAGGAGGTGACCGCCCAGATGGTCGGCAACTTCCTGGCCGGGGGAGCGGTGATCAACTCCTTCGCCAAGCAGATCGGCACCGAGGTCTGCGTCGTCGACGTCGGCGTCGCCGCCGAACTGCCGGACGCCGTCCAGCAGGGCCGCGCCACCGGCCTGCTGCCGCGCAAGGTCCGCCCCGGCACCGCCGACATGACCCAGGGCCCGGCGATGACCCGCGAGGAGGCCCTCAAGGCCATCGAGGTCGGCATCGAGACCGCCCGCGACCTGGTCGCGGCGGGCAACAAGGCACTGGTCACCGGCGACATGGGGATCGCCAACACCACCGCCTCGGCCGCCCTGATCTCGGTGTTCACCGGCCTCGACCCGGCCGAGGTCACCGGCCGCGGCACCGGCATCGACGACGAGACCCACGCCCGCAAGGTCGAGGTCATCCGCGCCGCGCTGGCCCTGCACCAGCCCGACCCGAGCGACCCGATCGGCGTCCTCGCCGCCGTCGGCGGCCTGGAGCACGCCGCCCTGGCCGGCTTCCTGCTGGGCGCCGCCTCGCTGCGCACCCCGGTGATCCTGGACGGCGTCATCGCCGGTTCCGCCGCGCTGGCCGCCAAGGCCATCGCCCCCGAGGTGCTGGCCGCCTGCATCGCCGGCCACCGCTCCGCCGAGCCCGGCCACCAGGCCGCGCTGGCGAAGCTCGGCCTGCGCCCGCTGATCGACCTGGACCTGCGGCTGGGCGAGGGCACCGGTGCCCTGCTGGCCCTGCCGCTGGTGCAGAGCGCGGCCCGGGCGATGCACGATGTAGCGACCTTCGACTCCGCCGGGGTCACCGAGAAGGCCTGACGCACCCCGTCACCGCTCCGCGGTCCGGCCCGAGGGCGCGCCGGACCGCGGAGCGGTGACGTGCCGTACCGTCCCCACACCCTCATCCCCGATCAGGAGCACCGCCGATGACCGCGCCCACCCCGCACCCGAGCACCGAGGGCCGTACCCCCTACCCGGTGGGCCTGCTGCTGGCCGGCCGCCGCGTCGTCGTGGTCGGCGGCGGCCAGGTCGCCCAGCGGCGGCTGCCCGCCCTGATCGCCTCCGGCGCCGACCTGCACTTGGTGGCGCCCGCCACCACCCCGGCCGTCCAGGCCATGGCCGACGCCGGCGAGCTCACCTGGCACGCCCGCCCGTACCGGGACGGCGACCTCGCCGACACCTGGTACGCCCTGGTGGCCACCGACGACCCGGCCGTCAACGCGGCGGTCAGCGCCGAGGCCGAGCGCGAGCGGGTGTTCTGCTCCCGCAGCGACGACGCCGCCGCGGCCACCGCCTGGACCCCGGCCAGCGGCCGCGACGCGGGCGCCACCGTGGCCGTCCTCACCGGCGAC
>NZ_LFVW01001022.1:0-2390 GCF_001182915.1 Kitasatospora sp. MY 5-36 | reverse complement strand
GTCACCCCCGCCGCCCAGTCCGGCTTCCAGCCCGGCCACCCGTACGCCCCGGCCCCCGGCCAGGGCCCGGTCGGCGCGCCAGGCCCCGGGTTCGTCGGCCCCGGGTTCGTCCCCGGCCCCGCCCCGACCAACGGCTTCGCCGTCGGCTCCCTGGTCACCGGCCTGCTCCTGGTGGCCCCGGTGGCCCTGGTGTTCGGCGTCCTCGCGCTGGTCCAGATCAACCGCCGCAAGGAGCGCGGCTCCGGCATGGCGGTGACCGGCCTGGTGCTCGGCACGATCGGCACGGTGCTGATGGCCCTGCTGCTCGGCGCGGCCGACTTCAGCTCGGCGCGGGCCGGCCGCTCCGGCCTGCCCCCGAAGGCGCCGGCCGGTTCGGTGCACTGGTCCGACCTCAAGGCGGGCGACTGCTACGACTCCCCCCAGGGCGGGTCGACGGCGGACGGGGGCGGCGACGAGACGGTGTACTGGGTGCACCGGGTGGCCTGCACCGAGCCGCACCACGGCGAGGTGGCGGGCACCGCCGACCTCCTGCTCGGCGCCGGCGCCTACCCGGGCGAGCGCGCGGCCCGCGAGTCGGCCGGCCGGCTGTGCCGCCAGGTGCTGAGCGGCTACGCGCTCGACCAGTGGGCCGTCCCCGACGGCATGGAGGACGTCTACCTCTACCCGACCGAGAAGAACTGGGCGTCCGGCTCGCGGTACGTGACCTGCGCCTACGAGGACCGCGAGGACCGGCACCGGGGCACCGTCCGCACCGACCGCAGCCACCTGACCGCGCCCCAGCTGGCCTACCTGGAGGCCGCCCGGACCTTCAACGACGACTACCTGGACCAGCCGGAGCGGGAGGTCGCCGAGGCCGAGGCCGACTACCGGGCCTGGGCGCGCCGGGTGGCCTCCGCCTCCCGCACCCAGGCGGCGGTGCTGGCCAGGACGGGGGTGGCCTGGCCGGCCGACGTCCAGCCGAGGATCGCCAAGCTGGCCGAGGCCAAGTCGCAGGCGGCCGCCGCCTGGGACGCCGCGGCCTCCGGCACCGACCTGGCGGGCGACCTCCGCAAGGCCAGGGCACTGGAGGCCAGGACGACGCCGACGGCTCTGGAGATCCGCCGCGGGCTGGACCTGTCGACCGGGGAGCAGGCGCCCGACCTGCGGGTCTGAGCCGCCCGGAGGCGCGGTTACCGGCCGTTGACCGGGCCCGTACCTGCCGGTAACCCGTCGGCCGTACGGTCGTGGGCACGTCCCCGGCCCGACCCCCACGCGAGCCGGGGACCAGCCCGTCCGCCCCGGGGCGGGCCGGCCCGGGGGAGCCCCGGTACCCTCCGGCCATGGGTACCCACCGGGTGATGCGGCAGGACGACAACGGCAACCGCTTCCTGGTCGCCAAGGACCTCGACCGGGCGGAGGCCCGGCGGCTGGCCGCCGAGTTCGAGGCCCGCGGCCACAAGCAGCTGTACTGGGTCGAGGAGGACGGGGAGGCGGCCCGGCCCGAACCGGCGGACGGGACGGTCCGCAATGCCTGAGCCCTCCGTAGCCCCGAACCCTCCGCAACGCCTGAGCCCTCCACGGCCCCGAACCCTCCGCAGCGCCTGAGCCCTCCGCGGACGCCCGGGCCCGACGGCAGACCGTAGGGTCGGGCCCATGGACGCGACCCACGACCCCGCCCCCGACGCCCCCGCCACTTCGCCCCGGATCGTGGTCGGCGGTGCGCTGGTCCACCGCGGCCGGGTGCTCGCCGCCCGGCGCAGCGCGCCCGAGGCGGTGGCCGGCCGGTGGGAGTTCCCCGGCGGGAAGGCCGAGCCGGGGGAGACCGAGGCGCAGGCGCTGGAGCGGGAGCTGCTGGAGGAGCTCGGTGTCCGGGCGCGTGCGCTGGTCCGGCTGCCGGGCGCGTGGGCCGTGCGCCCCGGCCTGGAGCTGCGCTTCTGGGCCGCCGAATTGCTGTCCGGCGAGCCGCGCGCACTGCAGGACCACGACGCGCTGCGTTGGCTGGGCCCGGACGAGCTGGACGCCGTGGACTGGATCGACCACGACCGTGACGTGCTGCCGCACGTCGCCCGGCTGCTCGCGGGCGCCCCGGCGGGCGCCGCCGACAGCGCGTCGGCGGTGGGCGACGCGCAGTCCGCCGGGTAGGTCAATCGGACAAGACGACCCGGGGGCCGGGATAGCCTGGATGCTGCTGGGTATGTCACTTTTCGGCACTATTCGTCACCATCGGTGAGCCGTCCCCAGCCGGCGACGCCGATCCCGACCAGAGCCGGAGGCCCCGTCGGTGTCGAGTACCGGGAACGGCGGCGGGGGAGAGCGGCGGGCAGGCTCCGCGGGGAGCGCCGCCGCCCGCGCCCGACTGCGCCGCGCCGCCCGTCCGGCCGCCCCCCAGTCGTCGGCCGCCCGCCGCCGGG
>NZ_LFVW01001021.1:0-2393 GCF_001182915.1 Kitasatospora sp. MY 5-36 | reverse complement strand
CTGCGGGCCGGCACCGAGGCGGGCGCGCTCGGGGCACTGGTCTCCGGCTCCGGGCCGACCTGCGCCTTCCTGGTCAAGGACGCCGAGGCCGCCACCGCGGTCGCCGGGGCGCTGCGGGCCTCCGGCACCTGCCGGACCGCGCACGCCACCCACGGGCCGGTCCCGGGGGCGTCCGTCGCGGGCTGACGCGGTGAGGCCGCTGCTACGGGCCCATTAGGCTGGGGAGATCGGGGTGTCCCGAGAGGGGCATCCGGCCGCCGAGCGGCGGGCCGCCCCGCGACCGCCGAACCCTGGAGCGCAGCACACGTGGCCGTCAACCTCGCCACCATCGAGTCCGTCACGAAGGTCTACGGCACCCGCGCCCTGCTGGACGCGGTCAGCCTGGGCGTCAGCGAGGGCGACCGGATCGGCGTCGTCGGCCGCAACGGCGACGGCAAGACCACCCTGATCCGGATGCTCGCCAAGCTGGAGGAGCCCGACGGCGGCCGGATCACCTGGAACGGCGGCCTCGAACCGGCCGTCCTCACCCAGCACGACTCGCTCGACCCGAAGGCCACCATCCGGCACGAGGTGATCGCCGGCCGGGCCGACCACGAGTGGCTCGGCGACGCCCGCATCCGCGACATCATCGAAGGCCTCTTCGGCGGCCTCGACCTGCCCGGCTTCGCCGACGGCCTGGACACCGTCATCGGCCCGCTCTCCGGCGGCGAGCGCCGCCGGATCGCCCTCGCCAAGCTGCTGCTCGGCTCGCCCGAACTGATCATCCTGGACGAGCCCACCAACCACCTCGACGTCGAGGGCATCAACTGGCTCGCCCAGCACCTGCAGAAGCGCCGCTCCGCGCTCGTCTGCGTCACCCACGACCGCTGGTTCCTCGACCAGGTCTGCACCCGGATGTGGGACGTCCAGAACGGCGAGGTGCACGAGTACGAGGGCGGCTACTCCGACTACGTCTTCGCCCGCGCCGAGCGCTCCCGGATCGAGGCCGTCGAGGAGCAGAAGCGCCAGAACATGGCCCGCAAGGAGCTGGCCTGGCTGCGCCGCGGCGCCCCCGCCCGCACCTCCAAGCCGCGCTACCGGATCGAGGCCGCCAACGCCCTGATCGCGGACGTGCCGGACCCGCGCGACAAGTCCGAGCTGATGAAGTTCGCCAACGCGCGGCTCGGGAAGACGGTCTTCGAGCTGGAGGGCGTGACCGTCACGGCCGGCCCGAAGCTGCTGCTGGAGAACCTCACCTGGCAGCTCGGCCCCGGCGACCGGATCGGCCTGCTCGGCGTCAACGGCGCCGGCAAGACCTCGCTGCTGCGCGCGATGCGCGACGCGTACGCCTCCGAGGGCGACGTCCAGCCGGCGTCGGGCGTCATCAAGGTCGGCAAGACCGTGCGGCTGGCCTACCTGTCGCAGGAGGTCGCCGAGCTGGACCCGGCGACCCGGGTGCTCCAGGCCGTCGAGCAGGTCCGCTCGCGGGTCGACCTCGGCAAGGGCCGGGAGATGAGCGCCGGCCAGCTCTGCGAGCAGTTCGGCTTCGGCAAGGACAAGCAGTGGACGCCGGTCGGCGACCTGTCCGGCGGCGAGCGCCGCCGCCTCCAGCTGCTGCGGCTGCTGATGGACGAGCCCAACGTGCTCTTCCTGGACGAGCCCACCAACGACCTGGACATCGAGACGCTCAACCAGCTGGAGGACCTGCTCGACGGCTGGCCCGGCTCGATGGTCGTCATCAGCCACGACCGCTTCTTCATCGAGCGCACCACGGACACCGTCCACGCGCTGCTCGGCGACAAGAAGATGCGGATGCTGCCGAACGGCGTCGACGAGTACCTGGAGCGCCGGGCCAGGATGGCCGCCGCGGCCACCGCCGCCGCTCAGGCCGGCGCCGCCGCCCCGACCGCCACGGCCATCGCGGAGGACGGGGGCGCGGCCCCCGCGCTGTCCGGCGGGGACCTGCGGGCGGCGAAGAAGGAGATGCAGAAGCTGGAGCGGCAGATCGCCAAGCTGGACGAGAAGGAGTCCAAGCTGCACGCCCAACTCGCCGAGCACGCCGCCGACTTCTCCAAGGTCGCGGAGCTGGACGCGCAGCTGCGTGCGGTCCGGGACGAGAAGGAGGAGCTGGAGATGGGCTGGCTGGAGCTGGCCGAGCAGGTCTGAGCTAGTCGTCCGGTCGGGTACGGAGGAGCGCTTCGAGCTCCTCCGCCGCACGGCCCAGTGCGCTGCGCGTCGGGTCGTGCGGGGCGGGTGTTGCGACTGTCGGGGTCGCCGTGGCTGCCGGGGACGTCGGGGGTGTCGGCGCGCTTGGGGCCGTCGGCGGGCGGTGCGCGCGGGCGCTGGCGGTCAGTTCGTCCAACGCGCGCCGCACCCGGTCGACCTCGGCCGGGTCCGGCACCCGGCCGCCGTAC
>NZ_LFVW01001020.1:0-2394 GCF_001182915.1 Kitasatospora sp. MY 5-36 | reverse complement strand
CCGCCCGCCCCGCCCCCTCGGCCGCCGCGCCACCGGCCCGGCGCTCGGCGCTGCGCCGCCTGGGCGAGTGGTGCGCGCGCCACTGGCTGACCGTCATCCTGCTGTGGCTCGTCGCCCTGGCCGGCGTCCAGGCCGCCAACCGGGCCGTCGGCGGCTCCTACTCGGACGACTTCTCGCTGCCCGGCACCCAGGCGCAGCAGGGCCGGAGCGTGTTGCAGGCGCACGAGCCGGCCGCGGCGGGCACCAGTTCCCAAGTGGTGCTGCACGACGCGGCGCAGCTGACGGGCTTCCAGCCGCAGATCGCCGAGGCGGTGGCGGCGCTGCAGCAGCTGCCGCACGTGCTGTCGGTGCAGAGTCCGCTGCCGCCGCCGGGGCAGGGCCCGGTGCCGGGCGGGCCGCTGTCCGCCGACGGGCTGACCGGGTACCTGACCGTGCGGTTCGACACCAATCCGACGCTGCTGGGCAAGGACTACCTGCCGGGGGTGGACGCGGCGGTGGCGCCGCTGCGGGCGGCCGGGGTGCAGGTGGAGTACGGGGGTCCGCTGGGCGAGCTGGCCCGGCCGGCGGCGGACGACCGGTCCAGTGAGGTGATCGGTTTCGCGGTGGCGGTGGTGGTGCTGCTGGTGGGGTTCGGCAGTGCGATCGCGGCGGGGCTGCCGCTGCTGACGGCGCTGGTCGCGGTGGTGGTCGGGCTGGGGGTGCTGGGGCTGGTGGCGGCGCTGTCGACGTTCGCGACCGTGGCGCCGACGCTGGCGACGATGATCGGCATCGGGGTGGGGATCGACTACGCGCTGTTCCTGCTGACCCGTCACCGGCAGAACCTGATGGACGGGGTGGACCCGGTGGCCTCGGCCGGGCAGGCGGTGGCCACCAGTGGGCGGGCGGTGCTGGTCTCCGGCTGCACGGTGGTCATCGCGCTGTCCGGGCTGTCGGTGTCGGGGATCTCCTTCATCGCCAAGCTGGGGGCGGCGGCGGCCGTCACGGTGGTGTCGGCGGTGCTGGGGGCGCTGACCCTGCTGCCGGCGCTGATGGGGCTGATCGGGCGCCGGATGGACCGGTTCGCGGTGCGCCGTCCGGTCGCCGAGGCGGGCGGGGACGGGCAGGGCGGGGACGGGCGGGGCGGGGCGTGGCACCGCTACGCCCGGCGGGTGGAGGCGCGGCCGTGGTGGTACCTGGTGGCCGGGGTGGTGGTGCTGGCGGTGCTGTCCGTCCCGCTGTTCTCCATCCAGCTGGGCCACATCGGCGACGGCGCGGACTCCACGGACTTCACCGACCGGCGGGCCTACGACCTGATGTCGCAGGCCTTCGGGCCGGGTTCGAACGCGCCGCTGACGGTGGTGGTCGACCAGGGCGCGGTGCCCGCCGACGCGCGGGCGGGGGTGCAGGCCTCGGTGCAGCGGGCGCTCACCGGCCTGCCCGGCGCCGCGAGCAGCACCCCTCCGCAGACCAGCCCGGACGGGGCGGTGCTGTTCGCCACCGTCGTCCCGGCGGGCGCCCCGCAGGACCGGGCGACCACCGACCTGGTGAACCGGCTGGCGGACACGGTGCTGCCCGGCGCGGTGGCCGGCAGCGGCGCGCGGACGTACGTGACCGGCAACACCGCGGCGCAGGTCGACTTCCTGGACATCGTGTCGAGCCGGCTGGTGCCGATCATCGCGGTGGTGGTCGGGCTGGCCTTCCTGATCATCCTGCTGGTCTTCCGCGGCGTGCTGGTCGCGGTCAAGGCGGCGGTGCTCAACCTGCTGTCGATCGCGGCCTCGTACGGGGTGGTGGTGGCGGTGTTCCAGTGGGGCTGGGGCGGGCCGGCGCTGGGGGTGGCGGGGAAGGTCCCGATCGAGAGCTACGTGCCGATGATGATGTTCGCGATCGTCTTCGGGCTGAGCATGGACTACGAGATCTTCCTGCTCTCCCGGGTGCACGAGGCCTGGCTGCGCACCGGGCACAGCCGGGACGCGGTGGCGCACGCGCTGGAGATCACCGCGCGGGTGATCACCTGCGCGGCGCTGATCATGGTGAGCGTGTTCGCGGCGTTCGTCGTCAGCGACAACGTCGTCATCAAGATGATGGGGCTGGGCCTGGCGGTGAGCGTGCTGGTGGACGCGACGGTGGTGCGGCTGCTGCTGGTCCCGGCGGTGATGACGCTGCTGGGCTCGGCGGCCTGGTGGACGCCGCGGTTCCTGGACCGGGTGCTGCCGCACATCGACACCGAGGGCGTGAACTCCTAGGCGGCGCCTTGCCGGCGGCCCCGGTCACCCGGGGCCGCGGGCGGGCCGACGGTCTGGAGACGGTCAGGGGGTGCACATGGCCAGGGCGCGGCTCTGGCCGCTGTGGGCGCGGACCGTCCAGGTGTTGGGGTTCTGGGGGTCGGGGGCGTTGAGTTCGACGTCGTCGTCG
>NZ_LFVW01001019.1:0-1468 GCF_001182915.1 Kitasatospora sp. MY 5-36 | reverse complement strand
CGCGGTCGCGGGCGGCGGTCCGACGGCCGGTCAGGAGGCCGCGGGTGAGCGGACGGCAGGCGGTGGCCGAGCGGACAGGAGGTCCCGGTCGCGCGGTCGGGAGGTCCCGGTCGGGGGCCGGGAACTCGGGCCCAGCGGCCCCGGGCGGGCGGGCCGAAGGGCCCTGGGGCGCGGAGGCGGCCTGTTCGGATCATGGAGCGCCACCCATTCGCACGACGTTCCGAAGGAGTGCGTCCTTGAGCGCCACCCAGGCACAGGGCGACCCCACCTCACCGCCGACGACCCTCCCCGCAGGGGCGGTCAGGGCCAGGAGGCCCGGTTCGGCCCTGGTCAGACTGCTGACCACCACCGACCACAAGACGATCGGCACCATGTACCTGGTGTCCTCGTTCGCGTTCTTCCTGATCGGCGGCATCCTCGCCCTGGTCATGCGCGCCGAACTCGCCCGGCCCGGAACGCAGATCCTCTCCAACGAGCAGTTCAACCAGGCGTTCACCATGCACGGCTCGGTGATGCTGCTGCTGTTCGCGATGCCGCTGTTCACCGGCTTCGCCAACTGGATCATGCCGCTCCAGCTCGGCGCGCCGGACGTCGCCTTCCCGCGGCTGAACATGCTGTCCTACTGGCTGTTCATGTTCGGCTCGCTGATCGCCGCGGCCGGCTTCGCGACCCCGCAGGGCGCCGCCGACTTCGGCTGGTTCCTCTACGCGCCGCTGTCCGACGCGATCCACTCGCCCGGCGTCGGCGCCGACATGTGGATCATGGGCGTGACGCTGTCCGGCTTCGGCAGCATCTTCGGCGCCGTCAACTTCATCACCACCATCATCTGCATGCGCGCGCCCGGAATGACCATGTTCCGGATGTCCATCTTCTGCTGGAACGTGCTGCTGACCTCGGTGCTGGTGCTGCTGGTCTTCCCGGTGCTGGCCGCCGCGCTGCTGGCGCTGGAGTGCGACCGCAAGTTCGGCTCGCACGTCTTCGACCCGGCCAACGGCGGGGCGATGCTCTGGCAACACCTGTTCTGGTTCTTCGGCCATCCCGAGGTGTACATCCTGGCGCTGCCGTTCTTCGGCATCGTCTCGGAGGTCATCCCGGTCTTCAGCCGCAAGCCGATGTTCGGCTACTCCGGCCTGATCGCGGCCACCATCGCGATCGCCGGTCTGTCCGTGACGGTGTGGGCGCACCACATGGACGTCACCGGACAGGTACTGCTGCCGTTCTTCTCGTTCATGACCTTCCTGATCGCCGTCCCGACCGGGGTGAAGTTCTTCAACTGGGTCGGCACCATGTGGAGGGGCTCACTGAGTTTCGAGACCCCGATGCTCTGGACGGTCGGCTTCCTGGTCACCTTCCTCTTCGGCGGCCTGACCGGCGTGCTGCTCGCGGCCCCGCCGATCGACTTCCACGTCTCCGACTCGTACTTCGTGGTCGCGCACTTCCACTACACGCTGTTCGGCACCGTGGTCTA